>JBBKVZ010000305.1:0-9549 GCA_037968715.1 Pseudomonas sp. | reverse complement strand
TAAACATAAACTGACTCGCCAAACCGAAACCATGTACGGCGCGCTGGCCGTCCTGACCTAAAAACACTTCGTTTAGGTACGCTTCAAGAATCTCGTTTTTGCTGTAGTGCAACTCCAGCAGCAAGGCCATCATCGCCTCGTTGATCTTACGACTCAGACTGCGTTCATTACTCAAAAAGAAGTTTTTTACCAGCTGCTGAGTCAGCGTACTGCCACCCTGACGCAATTGGCCGGCAGTGGCATTGACCCAAAAAGCGCGGGCAATCGACTTAGGGGAAACCCCCAAATGATTAAAAAACTCACGGTCTTCAATAGCCACCAAGGTTTCCAAAAGATACGGCGGGGCTTGGTCAAGCTTGATCAGAATCCGGTCTTCATGGTGCGCTGGATATAAACCGCCCACTAACAAGGGCTCTAAACGGGCAACCGCCAGCGAGGCACCGCCTGCTTGCGTCAAACCGGCCACATAGGCACCGGAAAACCGCACATCCACCCGCCGCGCAGGTTCAGCACCTTCATAGAACTGGAAGCCGCGCGTATGCAGATCGACATCGTTAGCCCCGACCACTACCGCACCTGGGCCGGCAACCGTGCGCTCGCGTCGATAGCCGAGCGCGTCTAATTCGGTAAGTAAGTCAGCCTTGGCCAATTTTTGCCCGACAAATAGCTCAAGCGGACGCGCATAAACCTTGGCCGGTACCGTCCAGCGCTTGCCGGAGAATTTCTCCTGCACCACGGCATCCAGGTAAATAGCAAAGCCGGCAAGCACCACCAAGCCCACCAATCCGAGCTTAAGCGCCCAGCCAAGCAAAGGACGAAAACCGTTGGAGCGGCGTTTGGGACGAGCACGAGGAGAGCGGGAACGAGTCATGGGGCGGCATTATACGCACATTGCCTTGCGCCCACAGAGCGACTGCGACGGTTTGCACAGCAGCGCACAGAGGCCATAATGGCGCTTTGAAAACTTCTTAATCGCAAGGATTGACCGTGAGCCAAGCACTGATTGCTGCCCTGCAAAACCCGACCCTGTTTCCACACCCGGTGGAGCAATTTCAGGTTATCGAGACGCACATTTCGTGGGTGCTACTCACCGGGCCCTTCGCGTACAAAATTAAAAAGCCGGTCAACTTCGGCTTTCTCGACTTCACCACGCTGGCCGACCGCGCGCACTTTTGCGCAGAAGAGTTACGCCTTAACCAGCGACTGACCGAAGATCTGTACTTGCAGGTGCTGCCCATTACCGGCAGCGCAGAAGCGCCACAACTGAACGGCCAAGGCCCAGTAATTGAATACGCACTGCAAATGCGCCAATTCCCACAAAGCCAACTGTTAGATGCTGTGCAAGCGCGCGGCGAACTCAGCAGCGAGCATATCGACGCTCTGGCTGAACAGATCGCCGACTTTCACCAGCAAACACCACGCGTCGCGGCTGCACACCCGCTGTGTAATGCCGCCGCCATTGTCGCGCCGATGCGCCAGAACTTTGCGCAAATCCGCCCGATGCTCAGCGACGCAGCCGATCTTCTGCAAGTAGACGCGTTAGAAGCATGGACCGAAAGCAGCTTTGCTCGCCTTGAACCACTGCTCAATCAGCGTGCAGCGAACGGCTCTGTGCGCGAATGCCACGGCGACATCCACCTCGGTAACGCCACCCTGCTCAAAGGCCAGGTGGTGCTGTTTGACTGTATCGAGTTCAACGAACCTTTCCGCCTGATAGACATCGCTCTCGATGCCGCATTTCTGGCCATGGACCTCGAGGACCGCGACCTCAAGCCCTTGTCTCGGCGCTTCATCAACGCGTGGTTAGAGCGCACCGGCGACTATGCAGCCCTCGACCTGATCAATTTTTACAAAGCCTATCGCGCCCTGGTGCGTGCCAAGGTCAGCTTGTTCCGCCTGGGCCAAGAGCAAGACCCTGAGCAATGCAGCCTGATTCTTGCGCAATACCGTCGCTACGCCAATTTGGCCGAAAGCTACAGCGCAATACCGTCGAGCTTTCTCACCATCACTCATGGCGTTTCCGCCGTAGGCAAAAGCCATGTAGCGATGCGTTTGGTTGAAGAGTTAGGTGCCATACGACTGCGTTCAGACATTGAGCGTAAGCGCTTACTTGGCGAGCAAAACACTAAGCTACAAGACCAGTTAGACGCTGGCATTTATAGCCACGACGCCAGCCAAGCCACCTACCAGCGCTTGCATCAACTGGCCAGTGACGCTTTGCGCGCGGGCTTTGCGGTGGTGATCGACGCCACCTACCTCAAACACGGTCAGCGTACCGACGCCAGCCAAGTCGCCGAGCTAAACGGCGCGCCCTTGCTGATTCTCGACTGCTACGCACCCGACACGGTAATCACTGAGCGCCTTGCCCAGCGCCGGGCAGCCCAACAAGACCCCTCAGACGCCACCCAAGCGGTTATTGACGCGCAACAGAAGAGTCGCGAGCCCCTCGATGCGGCTGAGCAGCTATTAAGTACCCGCATTGACACCCATGCAGCCAGCAGCCTGGACAGTCTGATTACAAGGCTAAGTAGCCACCTAACGAGGCTATAACCGCAACAAATCGTAGGTGCTCCAGGCAAGCCTGAGAGCGCCTTCTATACTTGCGTTGAACTCATCTCGCGGAAGCTTTCCCATGACCCAACCCCAGCAACTCGAAAGCCCACTGTATCGCCTTATCCGCGGTGAAAATGTCGCAGGCTTTAATGCGCAAAAGCCCTCCGAGGGCGAAATCGACCTCTCTCACGGTGACTTTCGCGGCTTAGACTTACGCACGCTGGATGCTTGCCGAGTTCGCTTTACTGACGCCTACTTCCGGGGCGCCGATTTGCGCGGCCTAGATTTACGCGATGCCAGTTTGCAAGGCGCCAGCCTTGCGCATGCACAAATTTCCGGGGCCTACTTCCCCGAAGAATTGAGCGCCGATGAAATCTTAATGTCCGTGAACTTTGGCACCCGCCTGCGCTATCGCACCAAGCAATAAGCCAGTGATTGGCACCTGAACAAACTGCAGCCCCTAACAACTATTCTCGGCTGCAGTCACTGCACACGCATTCAAGTTAACCCGTTCCTGCACACTCACACCCCCAGCCAGCAAACGCCCTCTGCCACCAAGCCGTCATTTGGCCCAAAAATACTACAACCCCCGCCAATAGCTCGACAGCACCACCGCCGAATTTGCAGTGCACAACAAGTCGCACAATGCCAGTTGAGCGCTACACTTTCTTGCAGGCAAGCATCCACAACTAGATGCGTATTAGTAGCGCACGGAGGCTCAATGAGCGACGAACTTCTCGAGCTGAAAAACCTTGGCAAAACATCCGCACAGTGGCTGCATGCCTCGGGCATCCACAGCGCTTCCGACTTGCAGCGACTGGGTGCGGTCGATGCCTATCGCGCCGTTAAAGCGCGCGGTTTTGGCGCGTCGAAAGTTTTGCTGTATGCCATTGAAGGCGCACTGATGGATGTAAACTGGAATCAATTGCCAGCAGAGCATAAAGCCCGGCTAAATGACTTATTGGATGCGTTAACCCCGCGCAATAAGAGCTAGCGCACAACCTCAACGTGCAACGTTTGTCGTAATACAGGCTCGCGTTTATTGTTGCAAAGACGCCCGTGTATCTCGTCAGCCCAGATCGCTTTAAGGAATTTCGTCAATGTATCTACTCGGTGAGCAACCGGCTTATGCCGATCAACTGATCAGCCGCCTACAAAGCCTCCCCGCTCAATTGCTGGCAGGTCTTGAGCCGACGGGGCCGACACTGTGCTTTGAGCGAACCGAAGACCTTGCACCACTCCTACCCATCAATCAGTTATTTTTGATTGAAAATGGCCTTTTGCACGCGTTGATTGACGGCCGCCCGCTGTTCTATCTACAAGAAGGCGACCTAGTCGGCTTGCGTCAAGGTGTTGAACTGCCCAGTTGCAGCTACAGCAGCGACGAGCCAATCAGCCTTATTCCCTACTCACGCTCAGCGGTGTTCCAGCATATTTATGCCGACGAGCAACGCCAAGAAATGTTCGTGCAGTACCTGCTAGGGCATACCGCACTGCTTTCTGATGCGCTGTCACGTCTTAAGCAGCCAGAAATGCGCCCCGCCACCGGTTTTCAGAGCTTTGCTGCTGGCGAAGAACTTATTCATCAAGGTGATGACGCCGAGCATGTTTTTGTCATTATCGAAGGCTATGCCGAAGCCTTTGTAGATGGCCACAAAGTCGGCGACGTGCAAAAGGATGAAATTTTTGGGGCCATGGCAGTTTTCACCCGAGAGAAACGCAGCGCTACTGTAATCGCCTGCGAGCCCTGCACGGTCATGATCATTCCCAAGGAGCAGTTCCTCGGTCTGATGCAAAGCAACCCGCGGATTGCCCACAGCCTGATTGAAAGCATGGCGCGGCGCATTGACCTACTCAACAGAGAAGTTACCCAGCTGCGCCTCCCCGCCAGCGAGTAAGCCGTCACTGATCGACGCCCCTCCCCCACGACCCGGCCCAGCGCCGGGTCGTGCGTTTTTTTGCGCTAGAGAAAACAAAAATCGTTGACATGCGAATGATAATTGTTATTATTAACTCAGTTGATCGCAAGGTCAGCCGGTAAGTTGAAAAGCCAGGTCGGACTTTCAGGTTATCTCCTCATCAGGCTAAACACGGTTTTGACCCGGCTCACACCCGGGTCTTTTTTTGCCTGCGATTTAGTCGCGAATGCTTATCCGCGATGCCTGATAAGCCACCCTATTAAGCCAATTTACTTTTTAAGGAATTCGGCGCAGTGATCCTGCGCCGGCAGCGCCGCGCTGTACCAGACAAAATCCGCGCTAGCGGCGCTGAGTGGCGGCTGACCAACCTCGGCAAGCATCAGCACCAGCGGCGGCGCTTGCTGCGCGTCGAGGTCATGCAGATGTAAAGGCACGCCCAGATCGCGGCGGACATGAAAGGCTCCGGCGATTAACAATGCCGGAGTAGGTGCTGCCTGCAACGCCTCAGCCATGCGTCTATCTCGTTGTTGCTGCACGGCGAGCATGGCGGGCAATTGCGCCTCAGGTAACACACCACAATGCGACTGCCTAATCTGCTCGAGCAATGCCGTACTTACACGGCTCGCCGTTGACCATTGTCCTTGCAGCAGAGGACGCTCGGCATAAATACGCATGACCTCGGCACGATCCAAATTGGCTGCCAACAAGGGCCCCTGCTCGGCCAAGGCGTAGCGCACGATGGGCCCGTACAGTGACCAGTCCCAACCCGGCTGCCACGCCAACTGACTGGCTAAGCTGGCGTCTGCTAACTGCACCGGCACTGCCTGCAGTTGGCGCACCCGACCCTGCTGGGAGGGCGTGAGCATCTCTAACAACACGCTACCTTGGGCGCGCCGCTGACTCAACGCCTGCAACAACCACAATTGCAGGGCGTGCTGGTCAGGGTTGTCATGTTGCTCGCCGACCAATACCCGTGGCGCCGCAGCCAAACGGTCCACTAACTGTTGCGGCGTTAACGTCGCGCCGGTGTGCAGGTCGCGAATCAGTCCGAGCTGTGCATGTTCAAGCCCCTCGGGGCTTTGCCATACGGGTAACGGCGGCAAGGGTTGCAGCGTTTGGCAACTCGCCAACAACAGCGCACAGCACAACAGCAATAAACGCATCAGCAACTCCTAGCGCACCACGATCAGTGGATGGTCACGTTCAGGATGACGTTGCACCAGCACATCCAAACCAAACACCGCGCGCAAGGGTTGCGTCGCGAGCACTTCATCGGGGCTACCGAGCAGGTACGGGCGACCGTGCTCCAGCAACAGTAAACGATCGCAGTAACGTGCAGCTAGATTCAAGTCATGCACGATCACCATCACCGCCGCACCCCGCCGGGAGAAGTCATGCACCACTTGCAGAGTAAGGTGTTGATGCAGCGGGTCGAGCATCGAGGTGGGCTCATCCAACAATAACGTTTGCCCAACAGCGCCTGGCCATAGCTGCGCCAAGGTCCGAGCCAAATGTACCCGCTGGCGCTCACCGCCCGATAACGCCAAATAGTTACGATCGCGCAAATGCTCGGCGTCGGCCGCGTGCAACGCTTGGCTGACGATTTGCCCATCCAGCTCCCTGCCCGTGGCGTGCGGCAGGCGACCCATGCCCACCACGGCCTCGACACTAAAGGCAAAATCCAAACTGGAACTCTGCAGCAACACCGCTAAGCGTTGCGCCCGCAGCTCACCCGGCCAAGCAGCCAGAGGTTGCTGATCGAGCCAGACCTGCCCCGCAGCGGCAGGCAAGTCACCGCACAGCGCGCCGAGCAGCGTACTTTTACCGGCGCCATTAGGGCCGAGCACGCCCAGCACCTCACCCGCGCGCAACTCGAGGCTGATGCCCTCGAGCACCGTGCGCCGGCCGCGGCGCACGGTTAAATTCTCGGCACGGAGCATCAGTTGCGCCCTCGCAGCAGTAAATACAGAAACACCGGCGCGCCCAAGAGCGCCGTGACAATGCCCAAAGGCACTTCGGCCGGCGCTAACATCAACCGCGCCAGCAAGTCGGCGAACAGCACCAGCGCGCCCCCGGCCAACGCTGAGCCCGGCAGCAAGATGCGGTGATCGGGCCCTACCAATAGACGCACCACATGCGGCACCAACAAACCGACAAAGCCGATCATGCCGGCCGCAGCCACCGCCGCGCCAACCCCCAACGCGGTGCAAAAAATCAGTTCACGTTTTAAGCGCTCGACCGCAAAACCCAAATGGCGAGCCTCCGACTCGCCCAACAGCAGCGCATTCAGCGCCCGTGCGCGCGGCGGCAGCCAGATCGCCACCGCCGCAGTAACCACCAGCAACGGCCATAAGCGCACATAGCTAGCACCGTTAAGACTGCCCAGGTTCCAAAATGTCAGGGTGCGCAAAGTGCTGTCATCGGCCAAGTAGGTCAGCAAGCCAATCGCCGCGCCGGCCAGTGCGGTCAGGGCAATGCCCGCCAGCAGCATGGTGGCCACACTGGTTTGCCCATTACGCCGTCCTAGCCGATAGACCAAAGCCGTCACCAGTAAGCCGCCGACAAAGGCGCTGGCCGACAACAAATAAGGTGCCAGCGCCGCAGGCCAGCCGCCGACTAGCGTGCCACCGACAATAGCCAGCGCCGCACCCAGCGCCGCGCCACTGGAAACGCCAATCAAGCCGGGATCCGCCAGCGGATTGCGAAACAAACCCTGCATCGCCACTCCAGTCAACGCCAGCACTGCCCCCACGCCCAGCCCCAGCAAGGCGCGCGGCAAGCGGATTTGGCCAATAATCAACAGCGCCTGCTCCGGCGCGGCTACAGGCGCACCGAGCAGGTGCAGCAGAGCACGCGCAGTATCGAGCAACGACAAATTGACCGGCCCCAGCGTCAGCGAAAGCCACAGCGCTAACAGCAGCACGCTCCCCAAGCTCAGCAATAACCCACGCGCAGTCATTTTAGCTTTCATTAATAAACGTCAGTCTCAGGCATAGCGCCGCAGGATATAAGGCTGCCGGCAGGCGCGCCAGTTCAGCACTGATCATGCAGTGAGCGACTAATCACAAAGCGCGGGCAAACGAATGCGCGCACTAGCGGTTTCGCCAAAACCCTCAGCAAGGGATAATCCTGCGCCCATCCGGAGATCAATATGCAGTTTCTATGCGACAGCGCCACATTGGCCGAGGGCCAAAGCCGCGGCTTTACCGTGGCTGAGAATAAATTGTTGCTGGTGCGCCGCGACGGCCAGGTGTACGCCTACCAAAACCGCTGCCCGCATCGTGGGGTATCGCTGGAATGGCAAGCTGATCAATTTCTCGACCACAGCAACAGCATGATCCAGTGTGCCACGCACGGCGCGTTGTTTCTGATTGAGTCGGGCGAATGCGTGGCCGGGCCATGCGCAGGGCAATCGCTGCGAGCCCTCACCTGCCGCGAAGACAGCCGAGGCATTTGGCTGACGGTTTGAGCCGCGCGCACCGCGTAAGCCGCCTCAGCGCATCGCGCATGCAGCCCAAGCACACGCGACGCGACGCGAGTCTAGAGTTGCACCTGCAATGGGCGCTGCAGACTAATCGCTTGCGGGCTGATATCTACGCCATAGGCTAAGACTTCCACCCCCGCCGCCACCGCCTCGCGCAAGCCCTGAGCGTATGCCGGATCAATCTCCAGTGCCGGGCGCACCGCCTCGATACCAGACAGATTGACACAATACAGCTGCACCGCACGCACACCGTTACGCGCCAAGTTGGCCAACTCGCGCAGGTGTTTAGCGCCGCGTTCGGTGCGCGCATCGGGAAACGCCGCCACCTTCGAGTCAGCAAAACCCAAGGTGACACTCTTCACCTCAACAAAAGCCGGGCCTGCGGGATAGTCGAGGCGAAAATCTATCCGGCTGTTTTCCTCGCCGTACGGCACCTCGCGGCGCAGCGCGGTAAAACCGTTTAACTCGGCGAGCAAACCGGTCCGCAACGCCTCCTCCACCAGCGCATTAGCCCGCATAGTGTTAACGCAGGCGAGTCGCCCTTGTGGGGTCTCGCTGAGCTCCCAAGTGCCCGGCAGTTTGCGTTTGGGATCGTTATTGCGACTAAACCAGACCACCCCGCCCTCTTGCATGCAGTTGAACATCGAGCCGGTATTGGGGCAGTGAATGGTCAATAACTCACCGTTGCTGGTTTCAATATCGGCGAGAAAACGTTTGTAGCGACGCAGCAGCCGCCCCTGCTCCAGCGGCGGATCAAACTGCATGAGCACGCCAAGTTTTCAGGCCGCGAGCGATACGTTCGACCGCCTGCTGCAAGCGTGGCAAGTCTTGCGTATAGGCAAAGCGCACATGCTGGCCGGCCTGATAGCGGCCAAAATCCAGACCTGGGGTAAACGCCACATGCTCGGTCTCGAGAAAGTGCTGACAAAATGCAAACGCATCGCCGCCAAAGGCACTGATATCGGCATATAAATAAAAGGCGCCTTCCGGCTCCACCGCAATGCCAAACCCCAGCTCGCGCAATGCTGGCAATAAAAAGTCGCGGCGGCGCTGAAACTCATGCCGGCGTTGTTCGAGGATCTCCAGTGTGGCCGGTTCGAAACAGGCCAGCGCCGCGTGCTGGGCGATGGTCGAGGCACTGATATAGAGGTTTTGCGCCAGCTTTTCCAGCTCTGGCACCGCCGCCTCCGGGGCCACCAGCCAACCCAGTCGCCAGCCGGTCATGCCAAAATATTTGGAGAAGCTATTCAACACAAAGGCGTCGTTATCGACTTCCAACACGCTGGCAGCGTCCACCCCGTAAGTCAGACCGTGGTAAATCTCATCCACCACCAGATGCCCGCCACGCTCACGTAATGCCTGCGACAGCGCGGCCAGTTGCTGACGAGTCAACAGCGTGCCCGTCGGATTGGCCGGCGAAGCGACAAGAGCGCCGACACTGTCCTGATTCCAGTAGCGCGCGACCAATTCAGGCGTCAGCTGATAACGCACCTCGGGACCGACCGGCACCAGTTGCGCGGCCCCTTCCACCAATCGCAAAAAATGCCGATTGCACGGATAACCGGGATCGGCCAACAGCCAGTGCTTGCCCGG
>JBBKVZ010000304.1:0-6551 GCA_037968715.1 Pseudomonas sp. | reverse complement strand
ACTGCCAGCCCCTTCGGTGGATACCGGCATGGGCTTGGAGCGCATTAGCGCGGTCATGCAACATGTGCATGCCAACTATGAAATTGACCTGTTTCAGAGCCTGCTAAATGCTGCCGCTAAGGCTATCGGTTGCGCCAACGAAGGCCAGGCCTCGTTGAAAGTGGTCGCCGACCATATTCGCTCGTGCGGTTTTTTGATCGCCGATGGGGTTATCCCGTCCAATGAAGGCCGTGGTTATGTACTGCGGCGGATCATTCGCCGTGCTTGCCGTCACGGCAACAAGCTTGGCGCCAAGGGCAGCTTCTTTTATCAAATAGTCGCAGCGCTAGTGGCAGAAATGGGCGAGGCCTTTGCCGAGCTGCAACAGCAGCAAGTGCAAATTGAACGCGTTATCAAGGCTGAAGAAGAGCAGTTTGCCAAGACCTTAGAGCAAGGCCTGAAGATCCTCGAGCAGGATCTGGCTGAGCTGCAGGGTACGGTGATTCCAGGTGCGGTGATCTTCAAGCTGTACGACACCTTCGGTTTTCCGATGGACCTGACCGGCGACATCGCCCGCGAGCGTGAACTGACCCTTGATGAGGCCGGCTTTGAGCTGGAGATGGACGCTCAGCGCGTGCGTGCCCGTTCCGCCAGTGCATTTGGTCTGGACTACAACAGCTTGGTTAGGGTCGATAGTGAAACCTGCTTCTTGGGCTATCAAGGTACTAAAGGCCAGGGCGCCGTTATTGCTCTATTCAAGGCGGGTGAGGCGGTCGAGCAGTTGCAGGAAGGCGAGGAGGGCGTGGTCGTGCTCGACCAGACACCTTTCTACGCGGAGTCTGGCGGGCAGGTCGGTGACAGCGGTTTCCTCGCGGCCGGTGGCGCGCGCTTTGATGTGCGCGACACCACTAAAGCCGGTGGCGCATTTCTGCATCACGGTATTGTTGCCGCCGGTGGGCTCAAGCTTGGCGCAGCGGTTACGGCTGAAGTCGACGCCAGCGTGCGCCACGCCACCGAGCTTAATCACTCGGCCACTCACTTGTTGCATGCCGCATTGCGCCAGGTATTGGGCGAGCACGTACAGCAAAAAGGCTCGCTGGTGGATAGTCAGCGTCTGCGCTTTGACTTCAGCCACTTCGAGGCAATCAAGCCGGAGCAGCTCAAAGCTCTGGAAGATATCGTCAACGGCCAAGTACGCCTGAATACAGCGGTAGAAACGGTCGAGACCGATATCGAAACTGCCAAGGCTAAGGGCGCTATGGCGCTGTTTGGTGAAAAGTATGGCGATAACGTGCGCGTGCTGAGCATGGGCGGTAGTTTTTCGGTCGAGTTGTGCGGCGGCACGCACGTCACTCGCACGGGTGATATCGCTTTGTTCAAAATCACCAGTGAGGGTGGCGTTGCGGCAGGCGTTCGTCGTATTGAGGCATTGACCGGCGCTGCGGCGTTGGCCTACCTCAATGAAGCCCAAGAGCAGTTAAAAGAGGCGGCAGTGCTGGTTAAAGGCACGCGCGATAACGTTCTCGATAAACTTGCTGCGGTGCTGGAACGCAATCGCCTGTTAGAAAAAGAGCTTGAGCAACTTAAAGCCAAGGCTGCCAGTGCTGCGGGTGACGATATGTCCGGTGCCGCAGTGGACATTAAAGGCGTTAAGGTTTTGGCCGCGCGTTTGGATGGTTTGGACGGCAAGGCGTTACTGGCTTTGGTCGATCAGTTGAAAAACAAGCTGGGCCGCGCAGTGATTCTGCTTGGCGGCGTACAGGACGACAAAGTCGTGCTGGTCGCCGGGGTTACGCAAGATTTGACCGGGCAATTAAAAGCCGGTGATTTGATGCGCCAGGCGGCGGCTGCCGTCGGTGGTAAAGGCGGCGGTCGGCCAGATATGGCTCAGGGTGGCGGTGTTGATGCTGCCGCCCTAGATGCGGCCTTGAACTTGGCGGCAGTCTTTGTAGAGCAAGGGCTTTAATAGTTGGATTGTGGCTGCCTGCGCCAGGCAGCCACAATCCGCTGAATGATTTAATCGACGCCCATGACGGGCTGAGGTGATTTTGACATGGCTTTGATTGTACAAAAGTTTGGCGGCACTTCAGTTGGCACTGTTGAGCGTATCGAGAAGATTGCCGAGAAAATCCAAAAGGCTCGTGCCAATGGCGATGATCTGGTGATCGTGCTGTCGGCAATGAGCGGTGAGACCAATCGCCTGATTGAGCTGGCTAAGCAAATTAGCGATCAGCCAGTGCCGCGCGAGCTGGATGTGATGCTTTCCACTGGCGAACAGGTGACTATCGCCTTGCTGACCATGGCGCTGATCAAACGCGGCGTGCCAGCGGTGTCTTACACCGGCAACCAGGTGCGCATCCTTACCGACAGTGCGCATAACAAGGCGCGGATTCTGCAAATCGACGATCAAAAGATTCGTACCGATTTGCAGGCCGGTCGTGTAGTCGTGGTCGCTGGCTTTCAGGGCGTTGACGAGCAAGGCAATATCACCACGCTCGGTCGTGGTGGCTCGGATACTACCGGTGTAGCGCTGGCTGCAGCGTTGAAGGCCGATGAGTGCCAGATTTATACCGATGTCGATGGTGTTTACACCACGGATCCGCGGGTGGTGCCGCAGGCGCGCCGCTTGGACAAAATTACCTTTGAAGAGATGCTGGAAATGGCCAGTCTCGGTTCCAAGGTGCTGCAGATTCGTTCAGTTGAGTTTGCCGGTAAATACAATGTCCCGCTGCGCGTACTGCACAGCTTCCAAGAAGGTCCGGGCACCCTTATTACTATTGATGAAGAGGAATCCATGGAACAGCCGATCATTTCCGGTATCGCCTTCAATCGCGACGAAGCCAAACTAACTGTGCGTGGTGTGCCGGATCTTCCCGGCGTGGCTTTCAAGATTCTTGGGCCGGTGAGCGCAGCAAACATCGAAGTGGATATGATCGTGCAAAATGTAGCGCACGATAAAACCACTGATTTCACCTTTACTGTGCACCGCAATGACTATCAGGCGGCCTTGCAGGTGCTCGAGCAGACCGCGCAGGAGCTTGGTGCGCGCGAGGTCAGTGGTGACATTAAGATCGCTAAGGTGTCGATCGTTGGTGTTGGTATGCGTTCGCACGCAGGCGTGGCTAGCCGGATGTTTGAAGCTTTGGCCAAGGAAGTCATCAATATTCAGATGATCTCGACTTCGGAAATCAAAGTTTCAGTGGTCATCGAAGAGAAATATCTGGAGCTGGCTGTGCGCGCGCTGCACACTGCTTTCGAGCTGGATGATCCGGCCAAGTCAGGCGAGTAAATTAGTGTCTGGGTGACGCGCCGGTTGTGGCGTCATTCATCTGTTTCGATCGGTGTGACGTGGCTTTCTTTATGTCTACACTTATCAGTGTCTTGGTGAAAGTTTGCACAAAGATTTTTGCGTGAGCTGCCAATTTTTTAATTTTTCAGGCGGTTATTCTGTGCTGAAAATCGTAAGGAGAATGGAATGCTAATTCTAACGCGTCGGGTCGGAGAGACCTTGATGGTTGGTGACGATGTAACCGTTACTGTGTTGGGCGTGAAAGGCAATCAGGTGCGAATTGGCATCAATGCGCCGAAAGATGTTGCCGTGCATCGTGAAGAAATTTATCAGCGTATTCAAAACGAGAAGGGTGAAGAACCAAGCCATTAATTTTTATCAACATTTAGCTTTGCAAACGGAAAAAACGCGGTTAACATACGCCCCGTGTTGCGGAGAGGTGGCCGAGTGGCCGAAGGCGCTCCCCTGCTAAGGGAGTACATCTCATAAGGGTGTCGGGGGTTCGAATCCCCCCTTCTCCGCCATTATTTGTGTTGTAGTTGGCTGCTAGAGAAACTTGAACTGATCTGTAAGTTGTTGAAACTTATATGTTTTTACTTGACTCGCTAGTGAATTAAACTACAATGCGCAGGGTTGATGCACTCATAGCTCAGCTGGATAGAGTACTCGGCTACGAACCGAGCGGTCGGTGGTTCGAATCCACCTGAGTGCACCAATTAAAGAAAGGGCTTGCAGCGATGCAAGCCCTTTTTCTTTGTCTAGCGTTTACTGCGCACGCAGCCGTTCTCATCAAAACTGACCTGCTTGGTATTGCCGTTTTTATCGCGGTATAGGTAGCGCATCACGCCGTTCTGACTGCTAATTTTATCGGGCTTGCCCAGCGCGCTTTCAACATCCTTTAGTGGCATGCCGCTGCGCACTTGCCCATCAATCATCGCCTTGCGTCGCTCGCTCCCCGTTACTTGGTTGCCGCAGCCATCTTGTTGTTGGCCAACAACGACAACGGCCGTATTGAAAGCTTTAGACTTTTTGCTGCGCTGCGACTTGGTTTTTTTGGCTTTGGGTCGTGATGCGGGCTTGCCGCCACTAGGCGCTTGATTGGTAGCGCTTTGCACGTTTTGTTGCTGGCTGGCTGAGCAGCCTTGCAGGGTAAAGGTGATGTGTCCGCCGCTGTCTTCACAGCGATACACCTCCGAGGCCGAAGCTTGGTGGGTGAAATGGAGCAGGGTGATGCAAAGTGTAGTGCGTAGCAGTCCGTGCATGCGCTGTCCTCCTGACAAGTACGCTGCAGTCTAGTGGCTGTTTGAGCGTTTGCGAGTGCTGTCCTGAGCGGCGGACCTAGCGCCTCCAGATAAGCAGTGCTTTCAGCGCTACTCACAGCTGTAGGTGCTTGTAAATGCCGGTATTTTCTCAGGCGTCAGTCAGTTGCGCGATGTTATCATTGCCTCGTCAGCCCCGCCGGGGCTTGTGGAATACCACCATGGACTTACCCAGTAGTCGCTTTAAACCTCTTTTGCGCAATTGCGTATTGATTGATTGATCCCCTGATGGCGCGCCTGCTGCTGGGGCGGAGTGCGTCATGAATGAAGTCGAAGTAAAAAAACCGCAAGAAAGTCTGCAGGAACGTTTGGCCCAAGTGGTCGAGTTACTGCAACGGCATCGCTTGGTCGAAGGCCTGACTCATCGTCAGGAAGGCCAGCATCATGATTTGGTTGAGAACCTAGTTCATCGGCAAAATCTTGTTGAGCTGCAGCGCAAACTAGAACAACTGCACTCGGCAGACGTTGCTCATATCCTTGAAGCGCTGCCGCTGGTTGATCGTTTGGCGGTTTGGCAGCTGGTCAAAACTGAGTGCGACGGCGACATTCTGCTTGAGGTTTCTGACTCGGTCCGAGAAACGTTGATCGCCGATATGGATGATCACGAATTGCTCGCGGCCGCTAAGCAGTTGGACGCTGACGAGCTGGCTGACCTGGCCCCTGAGCTGCCCCGTGACGTCGTCTATGAGCTGATGGAAACTCTCGATGCGCAACAGCGTGCACGGGTGCATTCGGCGTTGTCATACGAAGAAGATCAAGTCGGCGCCTTGATGGACTTTGAGATGGTGACCATCCGCGAGGATGTCAGTCTTGAAGTGGTGTTGCGTTACCTGCGTCGGCTCAAAGAGCTGCCGGGGCATACCGATAAATTATTTGTGGTCGACTACGACGGCGTACTCAAAGGTGTTTTGCCGGTTAAGCGCTTGCTGGTGAATGATCCTGAGCGTCGGGTTATCGATGTAATGGCCAGCGATCCGGTAAGTTTTGGCCCGGACGAAGATGCCTATGACGCCGCCCAAGCGTTCGAGCGCTATGACTTGATTTCGGCACCTGTGGTCGACAACAGCGGCAAGTTGATTGGTCGACTGACTATCGATGAAATGGTCGACCTGATTCGCGAAGAGAGTGAAAGTGAAGTGCTCAACATGGCGGGCTTGCGTGAGGAGGAAGATATTTTCGCCTCCGTATGGAAGTCGGTCCGTAACCGCTGGGCTTGGCTGGCCTTGAATTTGATTACCGCCTTTATTGCCTCGCGTGTAATTGGTCTGTTTGATGGCTCAATTGAAAAGCTGGTGGCCTTGGCGGCGTTGATGCCCATCGTGGCGGGTATTGGCGGTAACTCAGGAAATCAAACTATCACTATGATTGTGCGCGCGATGGCGCTCGACCAGATGGGGGCAGGGAATACTTCGCGTCTAGTGCGTAAAGAGCTGGGTGTGTCCCTGGTGAATGGTTTGCTCTGGGGTGGAGTGATCGGTTTGGTATCGTTTTTACTCTATGACAGCTTGGCGTTGGGCTTAGTCATGACTGCGGCGATGACCTTGAATCTGTTGTTGGCGGCATTGATGGGAGTATTGATCCCGATGACGTTAGCTAAATTTGGGCGTGATCCAGCGATGGGCTCGAGCGTGATGATTACTGCGGTCACTGACAGTGGCGGATTCTTTATTTTTCTGGGAATGGCGACGATATTTCTGTTGTAGTTGTGTAGTTGTCGCCCATTAAAATGGGGATTACACGCATAAAAAAACCGGCTCTTAGCCGGTTTTTTTATGCGTGTAATTTTAGTTGTTTTCAGGTGTTTGCTCGGTGTCGTGAGCAATCAAGGCGACCAAGGCATTTTGCTGGCGGCGCGACAGCTGTCGAAAGCGTTGCAGTAACTCACTTTCGTGCGGTGCAAGTTCAGCGCTATTGATTTTCAGGGGCGAGTCATCGCCGATCATGCCCTCGTGAAACAAACTCTG
>JBBKVZ010000303.1:0-8529 GCA_037968715.1 Pseudomonas sp. | reverse complement strand
GTAACTTGTTATGCGGCGGCGTGCTTTGCACCGGCGTTGGTGCAGCAGTAGGTGGCGTGATCGGTAACGAAGTTGGCAAAAAGAAGTAAGTTTCATTGAGCGCCTCCACGCATTGCGTGCAGGCGCTCTGCGTTACTAGCAGGGCAATGGGCTGTTACGCCACTGCGCGGCGTCTCACCCTTACGGCGGAGTACTTTTGGCCTAGCCCAAAAAGTGACCACTGGTTTACTGTTGGTTAATCAGAGCAGATTTAGCCGGCTCTTAGGCGCAGGTTGTTCACGACCTTTCAGTGCTCTTGCAGCAAACAGCTCGCTCATCTCTGGCAAAACGACTCCATTTTGCTTGTTGATCATCCAAATATTCCTGTTATATCGGCTATTGGCCGACTTGCTGTTGCGCGCGCGCGATTAAGCACGATCTCCAAGCCGTTATCTTTGAGCACTCATTGGCAGCGGATCTGGCCTATTAATCTGGCGACGTAGTGTCTGGCTCTGTTCGCGTTATGGCTTGCGATGCATGGCTATGATCGAGATGTATTCGTATTGGCGAATGATTCTGATTGTGTTTATACTTTGCGCCCTTTGACTGAGGCCTGCCAGCCGTGGGTTTTCACTCATCTCTATATGACTGTTTAAGCCGGCTGATTATCGAGCCGGTGATCACGCAGTTCTCCGGTATTTTCGACCTAAACGGCCGCTTCGGCCTGCTGTTTCTAAGTCTGTCCTACGCGGTTGCCTTCGTTTTGTTTCGCTTCAGGAGCCAGCGTGGGCTCACCGATGCGCGCTCGTTTTGGCAGTTTATGGGTGGCAGTCGGGTTAATTTACATCGTTCGGCATTGCTCGATTACCGCTATTACTTCGTGCGGGCCATCCTCAAAGTCGCGCTGATAGTGCCGATTGTTGGCCTGGTAGACCCGCATATCTTGCGCGCCGCTGACTACATGGCGTTTTTCAGCAACCTTTGGGGGGCGCGCCCGCAACTGGGGCAGAGCCTTGGGCTTGCGCTGCTCTACGGGCTGGGGGTGTTTTTGCTCAGCGATTTTGTCCATTACTGGCTGCATCGAGCCTTTCATTGCCGCTGGTTGTGGGCTTTTCACAAGGTGCACCACTCGGCACCGGTGCTGGTGGCCGCCACTGCGAGCCGGGTGCACTTTGTGGAAAAACTGCTCGGTAAACTGGCCATTGGCATTTGCCTGAGCGCCTATGCTGGCGTGTTTTGGTACGCCTGCGGCGGTGAAATCAGCCGGTACACGCTGTTTGGCGTGACCTATCTGGTGTTTATCTGCAGTGCGCTGGCGGCCAACCTGCGGCACAGCCATGTGTGGTTATCGTTTGGGGCGCGAATCGAGCATGTGCTCAATAGCCCTGCCCAGCATCAGATCCACCACAGTGACGCGCCCCGACACTTCCACAAGAACTTCGGCACCAACTTGTCTGTATGGGATTGGCTATTCGGTACGCTCTACGTCACCAGCGCCAAGCCGGAGGCGATCCAGTTCGGCACGGGGGAGGGCGACCATGAGCGTTATCTGTCGCTGTACGGGCTGATCGTCACGCCCTTTATCGATATCGCCCGTCAGACCCTGCCCGCGCGACGCCCTGCTGTGCTGCCGCCTGGGCCATCAGCGAGCCCTATTTATCGCATGCCTCGCCCATGATGGAGCGGTTGCGCCCGGTTTCTTTGGCGCGGTACAGGGCTGCATCCGCGCGGCCTAGGGAGTCTTCAATGCGTTCACCCACGGCAATTTGACTCACGCCCATACTGACCGTAACGCCATTGCAACCGTCGATAGTCGCCTGCTCAATGCCACAACGGATGGTCTCAGCCAGTTGAAATCCTTCGGCTGCATCGGTATTGGGCGCCACCACCAAAAACTCTTCACCGCCCCAGCGGACCAATAAATCGGGCTCGCGTAGGAGGTCTTTGGCAATGCGGGTAATCACCTTGAGCACCTCGTCACCCTGTTCATGGCCATAGGTGTCGTTGATGTTTTTGAACTTATCCACGTCGAGCATGATGAGCGTAAGCGGCGCATCTTCGCTCTGGCTGCGCTGGTATTCTTTCTCCATGAAGTCGTTGGCGCTGCGGCGGTTGGCGGCGCCCGTCAGGGTGTCAGTCATGGCCATATCGTGTAGTTGGCGCATGAGGTCGGCTTTTTCGTGGCCCCACTCGATGATATTCAGACCAAAGCTGGCCAGAGCGCCCAACTCGGCCATCACCTCCAGCCACTCGCGCGGTAAGTTGCGCCGCCGATCGAGCATTAAACACAAGGCTCCCAGGGTGTTGGCATCTTCATCAAACATGATGGATTCCGCCAGAATGGGTGTGCCGACGATAGTGCGCACCCCCATGGCATGGAAAAAGCGGTTTTCTTTCTCGGTAACCATTTTGGCCAGCGAGTCTGCGATGACAAACTCGCCCTGAATTAACGCGGGCAACAAGCCGATTGTTTTACCTCGCGCAGACTTCACCATTTGCTCGCAACCTTGGGCAAAATGGGTCCGTTCCTCATCATCACGCGACATGCAGGCATCCAGCTGCATAACATCGTTAGCGTCTTTATGTAAAAACGCCACGCCGACGATGCCCGGACACTTGCGCAGCTCATGGCACATCAAAAATGACAGCTCATTGACATCTTTGATGCCCATCAGTGCCTGCTGTAATTTGGAGCGCACCAGCAGCAGCACTTTCAGCTCTCGCTCCACTTCCAGCAGGCTCTCCGATTTGCGCGTGTCCGCCAGATAATAATTCACACCACGCAGAACGCAGCGTGTTTGCAGGTGCTCGCCATGGGTGTTGTAGGTCGCTACACCATTAATGGCAACATCCATAATGGAGCCGTCTTTGCGGCGCAGCTGGCATACAACGGTGTCGGTGGTGGGGTTACTGCTGGTCGTGACAAGCGCCTGCTGGACTGCCGGGCGACTCTGCTGGTCCAGATAGTCGTCAAAGTGGGTACCGATAACTTCATCGATGGTGTAACCCATGGCGTCCAGCCAGGCGGCATTGAGGTCGACGATATCGCCGAGGTCATCCAGCCGCTGCGTCATGTCAAAGGCGTCGACTTTGCCCGCCATATCATCCAAGCGGCGGGTCAGTTCATCGGTAAGGTAGGGGCTCAGGCAGTAATTTTTCAGACCATAGGGCATCAGGCTCAACAGCCAGCCGGCCTCTACAGCAGGGCACAGGGCTAGGGTTTGCATGCCAGCACGGCGGCTAATCAACTCGCCCAATGACCTCGCATCCGCTGAGCGACTGAAACTTGCCAGATCCAGCACTAACAAATCGATGGGTTTTTGTATCAGTAGGGTGACGGCGTCATCCGCGTTTTTGACCAAATGCAAACGAGCTATTTGACTATTGCAATCGGCCTTAAACTGCTCGCGCCGGCCTTGGTCAGCGCCTACAAACAGCACTTCGCGGATGCTTTTTTTTTCTTTGCTTTCAATACCCATCGCACTATCACCAACTCGTTATTATTGTAAAAATTGTCAGTTGAGGGTTTCTATCTTGTTTATGCGCACTAACCCTAAGCAACCGTATGGCCGTTACACATTGATCAGTCAAGCCTTGCTCGTGCCCCGCACCCGTGCATATCTGGTTACGCGATAAACCGCAGCGCGGTGAACCATAGTCAGACCATCCCATCAAAATGAACAAGCCAGAGGGGCGCGTTGAGCGGATTAATGCTGTTCAAGCCCAGAATATTTATTGTAGAAGCGCCGGCGGAAAAGACTCGGCACAAGCACTATCTTCTTCGTTAATGTCCTCATCCGTCCCCTTGCTCAAAGCGCTGCATGCGAACTCGCGTGCAGAACAACTCACTACAGCTTGGCATTCATCCGGCGCGCTTTAGAGTGTTTTCCCGCACTTTTCGGCTTCTGCCCACTTGCCGATTTGCTGCAACTCTCATTCGCGGATAAGCAATGTGACCCACTATCAATGGTATTTACTGATCGGCGGCCTGCTGCTGGTTATGGGCCTGACTCCCTCCATTATTAAACGACTACCGGTTACCTCGGCGATTGTCTATTTGGCGGTGGGGCTGATCGCGGGGCCGACGGTGCTCAATGCATTTCACTTCAACCCGCTGAAGCAGTCTGCACTGCTGGAAACGCTGACAGAGGTTGCGGTATTAATCTCCCTGTTTGCTGCTGGGGTGAAAATGCCCGTGCCGTTTAGCTTTGCGCGTTGGCGCACGCCCATTTTGTTGGCATTTATCTCGATGTCGGTGACGGTCGCCCTGGTCGCCGCCTTCGCCCACTTTCAACTCGGTATTGCGCTGGGCGCGGCGGTACTGCTGGGGGCGATTGTGGCGCCAACCGACCCGGTGCTGGCCACCGATGTGCAGATCCGCCACCCCGGCGACCGCGACCGGTTGCGTTTCTACCTGACGTGCGAAGCCGGCATGAACGACGGCAGTTCCTTTCCCTTTGTGATGCTGGGGCTGGGCTTGCTTGGCCTGCATGATCTGGGCGATTTTGCTGGGCAATGGCTGATGGTGGACGTGCTCTGGGCAACCAGCGCTGGCGTTGTTATTGGCGTGGTACTGGGTAGCGGCTTGGCGTATCTGAGCTGGAAGCTGCGCAATCGCCAGCAAGGCCATGACCTGATGGATGACTTCCTTGGCCTGGCCCTTATTGCTGTGGTTTATGGCGTCAGTGAGATGTGCTCTGCCTGGGGGTTTCTGGCAGTATTTTTTGCCGCCGTGGCATTGCGGCAGACCGAATGCAAACTTAGCGGCAGGGCGGCAGACACCCCCGATCAGTTGCAGGCCGGTGAGCTGCATGGCACGTGTGCCCAACAGGTAAAGCTCTCAACAGTCAGCGAAGGCTCGCTGTTGTTCAAAGAACATCTGGAGCGGCTGTCCGAGTTATTCCTCATTTTGCTGGTGGGTGGCACGCTGTTTGTAGACTCTTGGAGCTGGCGGGCAGTCAGCCTAGCCATGTTCCTATTTCTGGTGGCGCGCCCGGTTAGCGTGCTTATTGGCCTGTCGATGTCGCGCACGTCATGGCGGGTGCGCGGCCTAATGGGCTGGTTCGGCGTGCGTGGTATTGGCTCGCTCTACTACCTGATGTACGCCATCCAGCATGGGTTGCCGGAAGATACTGCCATGGACTTAATCCACCTCACCCTGATCGTCATAACGCTGTCCATTGTTGCCCATGGAATCAGCGTTAAGCCTTTGATGAAGCGGTTTGGCGGTCATTGAGTCAATATGATTGGCCCCGCGCTTAGCCGCTATGCAGCGGATATAGAAGCCCGCAGCCGTATGGCTTGCTCTTTGATCTCGGCAATCTCTTGCTCGGGTTTGCGTTGTAAGTTCTTCAGCATAAAGCCCATGCGCGGATTATTTTTGAAGGTGGCCGCGTGGGTGTTTAAAAAATCCCAGAATAATGTGCTGAACGGGCAGGCATCTGTGCCGGTCGCTTGGCTCGGGTTAAAGCGGCAGTGCTTGCAGTAGTTGCTCATTTTATTGATGTAGCTACCGCTAGCGATGTACGGCTTGGACGCCATAATGCCATTGTCTACATATTGGCTCATGCCCAGGGTGTTGGGTAACTCGACCCATTCAACCGCATCCACATAAACCGCTAAATACCATTGATGAATTTGTTTGGGGTCAACGCCATACAGCAGTGAGAATAAGCCCGTGACCATTAAGCGCTGAATATGATGGGCATAGCCGTAGGTTAAGGTTTGTTGAATGCTCTGGCGCAGGCAGGTCATTTCAGTTTCGCCAGTCCAATAGAACTTAGGTAAATTCTGTTGGGCATTTAAAGCATTCATTTCTAGCCAGTTTGGCATATGCAGCCAATATAAGCCGCGCACATATTCACGCCAGCCAAGTATCTGGCGGATAAAACCTTCTACTGCGGCCAGTGGTGCATTGTGTTCGCGATGATAATATTCAGCGGTCTGAATAACCTGCAATGGGTGTAAGAGCTTTAAATTCAGAGCTGAGGAAATCAGGGCATGATTTAAAAAGGGCTGGTCTGTCCACATGGCGTCTTGGTAGTCACCAAAATCATCTAAACAGTTGTCAAAGAATCGCGCTAAGGCTTGCTCTGCCTGTGCCGGCGTTACCGGCCAATACAGTTGCTCGAGTGTGCCGGGATGATTTGGGTATTGTTGATTAACCAGATCAATGACGGTTTGGGTGATGTCATCTGCCGGCCACGAGAGCGTTTCAGGGATGTGCTGCGGTCCTTGTTGTTTAAACGACTTACGATTGGCTTGATCGTAATTCCACTCTCCGCCCAGTGGGGTGTTGTGGTTGTCCATGAGTATTTGGTGTTTTTTACGTAACTCTCGATACCAGTATTCCAAGCGCAATTGCTTTTTGCCTGCTGCCCATTGTTTGAACTCCTTGGGGGTTGACAGGAAATGCTGATCGTTTAATTGTTTACAGGCAATATTGTGTTCTTTGCAGGTTTGTACCAGCGACGCAAAAACCCGATAGTCGCCTGGTTTCACAAACCAAACCTCTTCAGGTTGGCTGGTTTTTAAGGTGTCAGCTAAGGCGTCTGCAAGGCTATTAAAGTTATGTTGTTTTAAATGTAGATATGTTAAGGGCAGTCCTTGCTCGCGAAGCTCTGCAGCAAAATGGCGCATTGCAGATAAAAATAAACCGATGCGCTGTTTGTGTGACCAGACGTGGGTCGCTTCTTCAGCAACTTCGGCCATCCAGAAGCAATCATTGTCGCGGTCGACATCCTTGAAAATTAGCGAGTCACGATCGAGTTGGTCGCCGAGGATAAGATAGAGTCTACGCATTGTTAATATCCGCACTGTATTGGGCTTGTTTATGGCGTCGGCAACGCTCAGAGCAATATTTAACGTCAGTCCAACAATATTGCCATTTCTTGCGCCAATTAAAAGGCTTCTGGCAAACAAGGCATATTTTGCTGTCTAGCTGTATTTTCTTGTGGGGCATTATTGATCTGGCCTGCTTCAGGCTACTGGCTGGCCGCGTCGGTGTTAACAAGTTGTTGAATGGCTTGGGTGATAGAGGCTTGCTCGGTTAACTGAGTAAACAGTTCTGCGGCCGCTTTGCCATTGATCAACCCCAATATGACGCCCAGCACCGCGCCCCTATGCACGTTGTCACCGCCGAGTTCTGCGTTGCTCTGCAAGGCTTTCAGTGGGTTTTGCTGATGCTTGCAGGCAAGGTACAACACCGCCGGCCATGCATCGGTGATGTAACAGGCGGTGGAGAGCACTCTGCCGACCACCTCCCGCTCTGGCCGGTTACTGTCGACCAGTTTGCCCAGGTCCCGTGGCGAGGTTCCTCGGCTGGCCTGCAACAGCAGTTCCTGCACATCGCCATCGCTGGTACGCAACAGCAAGCCATTAATCAGCTCCACATAGGCGTCGCAGACCTCAGCCAGAAAATCGTCTGGGTGGGTCAGGGCCAGGTGCTCACGGCATAGCTGGCGGGTAGCCGCCAACGAGCGACCGCGCAACAGTTCGCTGATTGCCAGTGGGGCGATAGTCACCAAGCCGCCAATTGACGGCGTGTCGTGGGTAACGGCCGCGCACTGTTGCGCAGGCAGCCCTGCGCTAAGGTTGGCAAAAAAACCACGGTGATAAGATTCCGCATAGGTATCCGGGTGGGCCGGCTCGTCTGCAGTTAGCAACTGTATATAGGCCTGCAGAAACTGCTCGCGATCATACTGCCCGCCAGCCGCGCCTATAACCTGCATCAGCGTCAGCGCGCAGTGTGCGTTTAGGGTGTTGTCCCCGGCGCGCATACCTTGGTGGTAGTGCACGTTGGGCCGGTTCCAGAAGGTCTGTTTACCTTTGAGAATCACCTCGCCAACAATATTGACTTGCGCCTGAAGGCCGGCAGTTTTGCGCCCACCTTGGCTGGTGGAGTGCAGAGACATGATCGATGAAGGGTGAAATTCAGGCGGCGCCTCGAAGCGCTTTAAGCCGTCGGGAAACGCCTTATCGAGGTCGTGCACGTTGTAATACCAGTGCGCTGGCATGGCCAGGGCATCAGCAATAAACAGGTTTTGCAGAGCGGCAGTCGCCCTGGCGGTTATCTCGTTTTGCATGTTGTTGCCCTCGGTGGCCCACCTTCAGAATACCGTGGCTGCTGGTAAATAGAGGGCCCAGTTACGGCGAATGCTTAACAGGATATGTAGGGCATAGCTGCGCCAAGCGAGTATCCCCGTTGCAACCGCTGCCGTGCTGCTGGGGTGGAGAACTGCGCAGCATTTGCCAGCGGCTTTATGCTGGCTAGATGGCTGTGCAACCATCTAGCCAGTTGTCTGCTGATGCTTTACGCAGGCTTGCCGGTCTTGGCTAGCTGGCGTAGTACGTAGGGCAGGATGCCGCCGTGGCGCAAGAACTCCTGTTCCTTAGGGGTTGCCAGCAGGATATCGATCATGAATTCCTTCTTGTTGCCATCCTTGGCCGTGGCGATCACCTTGGCCTCTCGCGCCGCACCGCCCTCGAGACCGGTGATTTCGAACGATTCGCGACCATTCAGGCCGATCGACTCGGCGCTCTCGCCAGCCT
>JBBKVZ010000302.1:0-4063 GCA_037968715.1 Pseudomonas sp. | reverse complement strand
CCGTAACTCATCAAACGCTCATACCGACGCGCCAGCAGAGCTTTGGTATCGAGCTTTTTCAGGGCCTTAAGCTGATGAGACAATTCTTTGCGAATTGACTCAGCGACCACTTCCGGAGCGCGATGGGCGCCGCCCAACGGTTCACCAATCACCTTGTCGACAATCCCTAAGCCTTTCAAACGTTCCGCAGTAATGCCCATAGCCTCGGCGGCGTCCGGAGCCTTGTCGGCCGTTTTCCACAGAATCGAGGCGCAACCTTCAGGAGAAATAACCGCATAGGTCGAGTACTGCAGCATGTTCAAACTGTCACACACGCCGATTGCCAAGGCGCCGCCGGAGCCGCCCTCGCCAATGACCGTGGCAATAATTGGCGTTTTCAGGCGGGCCATTACCCGTAAGTTCCAGGCAATCGCCTCACTCTGGCCGCGCTCTTCTGCGTCGATACCCGGATAAGCACCTGGGGTATCAATAAAGGTCAGAATCGGCATTTTAAAGCGCTCGGCCATTTCCATCAGGCGACAAGCCTTGCGGTAGCCTTCAGGACGCGGCATGCCGAAGTTACGGCGAACTTTTTCGCGAATTTCCCGACCTTTTTGGTGACCAATAATCATCACTGGCTGGTCATCCAAGCGGGCTATGCCACCGACAATCGCCGGGTCATCCGAGAAATGCCGATCGCCGTGCAATTCGTCGAACTCGCTGAAAATATGCCCAATGTAGTCAAGCGTGTACGGACGCTGCGGGTGCCGGGCCAAGCGGGCAATTTGCCAGCTGGTCAGGTTGCTAAAGATGGTCTCCGTCAGCGTGCGGCTCTTATCCTGCAGGCGCGCAATTTCGTCACCGATATTTAGCGCATTGTCATTGCCAACTAGGCGTAGGCCTTCGATTTTGGCTTGCAGGTCGGCAATCGGCTGTTCGAAATCAAGAAAATTCGGGTTCATAAATTTCCGTTTGGCGTCGGCGGCCATGCGGCCGGGAAGCGGTATCTGTTAGCGCCACACCTTAAGGGATCAGGTACGTGCAGGTCGAGAACAAAACATTAGCGCCATACTAGCTGCACATCATAAAGACTGCAGCTAGCGCTACTTCGGCACTTATATTAGCGGTAGTTGAGAAAGACGTTGTCGCGTCCGAACTGGTCACGCAACGCTTGAATCAAGCTATCGGTGGGGTCGATCCGCCAGTCATTACCAAATTGCAACATGGCCTTGGCATCCACCGCTGTGTAATCCACGCTAATTGGACACTCGCCGCGATGGCGCTGGCATAGTTGTGCCAGCCAACGCAGCCGATCACCTTGCAGCGCTTGGCTAGCAACCCTAATGCGCAAACTCTCGGCCAGACCGGTGCGAGCATCTTCCAGACTCATAACCCGCTTGGCACGCAGGCGCAGGCCGCCAGAAAAATCATCATTACTGACCTCACCCTCCACCACCACCATGGCGTCGGTTTGCAACAAGGCCTGCGCAGCATTGAAGGCCTCGGCAAACAACGAAGCCTCAATGCGCCCGGAGCGGTCATCTAGGGTGATGAAACCCATCTTGTCGCCCTTCTTGTTGCGCATGACCCGCAAATTGACGATGAGTCCGGCCACTGTTTGGCTGTCACGCGCCGGCTTAAGGTCAATAATCCGCTGGCGGGCAAAGCGGCGAATCTCGCCCTCGTACTCATCAATTGGATGGCCGGTCAGGTACAAACCGAGGGTTTCTTTCTCACCGCGCAACCGCTCTTTCAGCGGCAACTCGCGGGCATTCAGGTGCTTGGCATATACATCCGCCTCGGCATCGGCGAACACCCCGCCGAATAAGTCCATATGGCCACTGGCATGACTTCGCGTGGTCTGCTCGGCAGACAAAATGGCCTCTTCCATAGCCGACAACAACACCGCACGATTGCGGTCGATATTGGCTTGATAGGCCTTTATTTCATCGAAGAAATACGGCCCCAGACGATCCAGCGCACCACTGCGAATCAAAGCATCGGTGGTGCGTTTATTGATGCGCTTGAGGTCCACTCGCGCGCAAAAATCGAACAGATCCTTGAATGGGCCGTCCCGGCGCGACTCGACTATGGCCTCAACTGGCCCCTCGCCCACGCCTTTGATGGCACCCAAGCCGTAAACAATCCGACCATCGTCGTTAACCGTAAACTTGAACTCCGAGCTATTCACATCCGGCGCATCGAGACGCAGCTTCATGCTGCGGCATTCCTCGATCAGGGTCACCACCTTGTCGGTGTTGTGCATATCTGCCGAGAGCACTGCGGCCATAAAGGGCGAAGGATAATGCGCTTTTAAATAGGCAGTTTGGTACGACACCAAGCCATAAGCGGCCGAGTGCGACTTGTTAAAACCGTAGCCGGCGAACTTTTCAACCAGGTCGAAGATATTGCCCGACAGGTTCGGGTCGATGCCATTATTCGAGCAGCCTTCGATAAAGCCGCCGCGCTGTTTGGCCATCTCTTCAGGTTTTTTCTTACCCATGGCGCGGCGCAGCATGTCCGCCTCACCAAGGGTATAACCGGCCATTACCTGAGCGATCTGCATCACCTGCTCTTGGTACAGGATGATCCCGTAGGTCGGCAGCAATACCGGCTTGAGCCCTTCGTATTGGTAGTCTGAGTGCGGATAAGACAGCTCAGCGCGGCCGTGTTTACGATTGATAAAGTCATCAACCATGCCCGATTGCAGCGGACCGGGCCGGAACAACGCCACCAAGGCGATCAAGTCTTCCAAGCAGTCAGGTTTAAGCTTTTTAATCAGCTCTTTCATACCGCGCGACTCAAGCTGAAACACCGCCGTGGTTTCAGCTTTTTGCAGCAGGTTGAACGTTGCCTTGTCATCCAACGGGATGAACTCAATCAGCAGCGGCTGCTCATCAACCTTGGCGCGCTCACGGTTAATGGTTTTCAGCGCCCAATCGATGATGGTCAAGGTGCGCAAGCCGAGAAAGTCGAACTTCACCAGACCAGCCGACTCAACGTCATCCTTGTCGAACTGGGTAACGAGGCCACCGCCTTCGTCATCGCAATAAATCGCCGAGAAATCGGTCAGCTTGGTCGGCGCAATAACCACACCACCGGCGTGTTTGCCGACGTTACGGGTAATGCCTTCGAGCTTTCTGGCCATCTCCCAGATTTCTGCGGCCTCCTCGTCAACTTTAAGAAAGTCGCGCAGCACTTCCTCTTGCTCGAAGGCCTTTTCCAGAGTCATGCCGACTTCGAACGGGATCATCTTCGACAGTCGATCAGCCAAGCCATAAGACTTGCCCTGCACCCGCGCCACGTCACGCACCACTGCTTTGGCAGCCATGGTGCCGAAGGTGATGATCTGGCTAACTGCGTTGCGCCCGTAGGTTTGCGCCACGTACTCAATCACTCGATCGCGGCCTTCCATGCAGAAGTCGATATCGAAGTCGGGCATCGATACCCGCTCAGGGTTCAGAAAGCGCTCGAACAACAGGTCGTATTCGAGCGGATCCAAATCGGTGATTTTCTGAACATAGGCCACCAGAGAACCAGCGCCCGACCCACGGCCGGGACCGACCGGAATACCATTGCGCTTAGCCCACTGGATAAAGTCCATGACGATCAGGAAGTAGCCGGGGAAGCCCATCTGAATAATGATATCCAGCTCAAAATTCAGCCGATCAACGTACTCCTGACGTTTCTCTTCGTAGTTAGGCGTGGTGTCGCGCGGCCACAGCACGGCCAAGCGCTCCTCCAAACCATCGTGACTGACCTTGCGAAAAAATTCGTCCATGGTCATGCCGTCTGGCACCGGGAAGTTCGGCAGAAAGCTTTTCCCTAGCAGCACATCAATATTGCAGCGCCTGGCAATTTCGACGGTATTTTCCAGCGCCTCGGGCAAGTCGCAGAACAACTCGCACATTTCTTCCGGTGATTTCAGGTATTGCTGATCGCTATAGATGCGTTGGCGACGTGGATCGTCCAACGCCCGCCCCTCACCAATACAGACACGGGTTTCGTGGGCGTAGAAATCGGCCTGATTGATAAACCGCACATCATTGGTAGCCACCAACGCCGCGCCGCAGCGCTCAGCCAA
>JBBKVZ010000301.1:0-9726 GCA_037968715.1 Pseudomonas sp. | reverse complement strand
ATACGTTTGGATCACTGCTGTGGTGGCGCTGCTGAGGCCAAGGGTGTCGAGCAGACGGTCGGTCAGCAGAATCCATGCCGCGCCGAACAGCAGATAGAAACAGGTTAAACGCAGTGAGTTGTGTGCTTCGGGTCGCATCCTTACCTCTTATGGATGAACGCTGATATGCACCGTAAGGCACATATAGCGCCGCGAGTGACCTGACTGAGTTTAGCCATGATATGGAAAACTGCGGGCTTTGCGCACGGCCGTGAAGAAAATCGAGCGCAGTAACATCGTAAGTTACTGGCACCGGGCGATCATCTGCTTAGCCCAGTTAAGGCGCTGCAAGGCTGCGTGGCAATTGCCCAATGGTCGAGTGTGAGGTTGTTTGTTTTGGGCTGTTGTCAGTGTCGGCGGGCTGCCGGAATAAGGCTAGCCCGCCACTGGCGCAGCTATGACTCAGGCTAGGCGTGCGTCGAGGCTGTTTTGCGCGAGGCGCTGGGCCTGTTCACGGCTCATGCCCAGGTTGTCATGCAGGGCCATGAAGTTCTCCGTTACATAACCGCCGAAATAGGCCGGGTCATCCGAGTTAACCGTAACTTTTACGCCCTGCTCCAGCAGTTGCAGGATGTTGTGCTGGGCCATATCGGGGAACACTTTCAGCTTGGTATTGGACAGCGGGCAGACGGTGAGTGGGATCTGCTCATCGATCAAGCGCTGGATCAGGCGAGGGTCTTCGGCAGCGCGCACGCCATGGTCGATACGGCTGACCTTGAGCAAATCCAGTGCCTGCCAAATATATTCAGGCGGGCCTTCTTCGCCGGCGTGGGCCACGGCCAGCAAACCTTCGCTGCGTGCCTTGGCAAATACCCGGGCAAATTTACTCGGTGGGTGGCCCATTTCTGAACTGTCTAAACCCACAGCAATAAATGCCTCACGAAACGGCATGGCTTGTTCGAGGGTTTTGAACGCTTGTTCTTCGCTGAGGTGGCGCAGGAAGCTAAGAATTAGCCCGTAGCTGATGCCCAGTTGTTGCTGACCATCCTTGAGCGCCTGACTGATGCCGTTAAGCACCACTGCAAAGGGGATGCCGCGATCAGTGTGAGTTTGCGGGTCGAAAGACGGCTCAACGTGAATAACGTTTTGCGCCTTGCACTTTTGCAGGTAGGCCCATGTCAGGTCGTAGAAGTCCTGCTCGGTGCGCAGTACATCGGCGCCTTGGTAATAAAGGTCGAGAAATTCTTGCAGGTTGTTGAAGGCGTAAGCCGTGCGCATGGTTTCGACATCCGCCCAGGGCAGGGTGATGCGGTTGCGTTGCGCCAAAGCGAACAGCAGTTCCGGTTCCAGCGAGCCTTCTAAGTGCAGATGCAATTCAGCTTTCGGCAGGGCGTTGAGCCAGTCGTACATAAAAAATGCTCTCGTTGGATGGGTAAGTGTTGGAATTCTAAACTTTGTTGAGCGGCAAAGGGGGCTAGCAACTGTTGCTGTTCCGCGCTGGTTGTTTTTCATACAGCGCTCGCCGGGCATTGCTGGGACTGGCTTGTAAGCACTTGTTACAGGTTTATCCACAGACTTGCCCCCGCTATTTGGGGGTAACTGTGCGATGGAGTGGTCGGTGAGGCTGCAAAATCATCTTTCGAGAGCTAAAAAACCATAAAAAACAGCTTGTTATCTTTGAAGTATGGTCTTTCGTAGGGGCTTGTATAAAAAACGCACAATAGTCTGCAGGCTATGCCTGGGTAGGGCCGCAGGTGGCTGTCCAGGGCTTATCCACAACGCTGTGCACAGAGCTTGTGGGTACTTTTGCTTGCTTAGCGTCTTGAGCTATTACGCAGCAGCTGAAGCCCCGATCCAGGCTAGGAAACAGGCCCCGCAACAAATAAGTATGAGGTCGCCAAGGAAAAGCTAAGCCGTCGCTAGTTACGGCGAACAGTGCACTGAGGTTGTGCGTGGCCCTGGCGCTGGTGCGCAGTTTTGTTGCCAGTTGTTCGAGATCTTTCGCTCGTGGTCTGCGATTGCACTGCGAACACGCCAGCGTCCACTGACTTCGGTGAAGTTGGCACGGCCTCTGCAATGATCTCTGCGAGTAGAAGCGGTCAGCGCCGATCACCTTTGATCTGCGTGGGACATTGCTCTTGCGGCCACCCTGGTCGCACACCCGGTATCGGGTGCTTGGTCCTGGCCTTTGGGCTTTGAACGAGAGAGAGCTGTCGGCTATGCACTGCTTTAATGCCATCACCCCTCTGCACGGCTTGGGTTGTTACCCACTCGCCGCTCGCGCTTGCCCAGTTTTCAGTGCTTCAGCCCCGACCGGTTTCCCTCGCAGCCAGGCGCAACTTGCTTCTGGCGCGGCTTTTAATGCGCCCTCCATTCGGGAGAAATTCATCATGAAGTCACGCATCGCTTTGGGTTCCACCGCTTCCATTGTCCGCCGTCTGTTGCCGTTGGCGTTGCTGGGTGCGAGCCTCACGGCCCAGGCCAGCGACAAGATTGTCCTGCTCACCTCTTGGTATGCCCAGGCCGAACATGGCGGTTTCTATCAGGCCGTGGCCGAAGGGCTGTACGCCGCTGAAGGCCTAGATGTGAGCATTCGCATGGGCGGACCGCAGGTCAACGGCATGCAACTGCTGCTCAATAAGCAGGCGGACGTAATCATCAATTACGACTTGCAGGTGCTCAGCAGTGTTGAGCAGGGCTTGCCCGTGGTGGCCATTGCCGCCGCCTTTCAGGGCGACCCGCAGGGCATGCTGACGCACAGCGATGTCAGCGGCCTAGATGCACTCAAGGACAAGACCGTGCTGGTCTCCACCTCCGGGCAAACCACCTGGTGGCCATGGTTGAAGAACCAGTACGGCCTCAGTGATGCCCAGGCGCGGCCGTATACCTTCAACTTGCAACCCTTCTTTAATAACCCCAATACGGTGCAGCAGGCCTACGCCAGTTCTGAGCTGTTCCAGGCCATCAAGGCCGGTAAACAGCCAAACTTCTACCTGTTTGCCGATGCCGGTTATCCGCCCTATGGCTCGACTTTGGTGACTCGTCAGGACGTAATCGAGCAGCGCCCCGAGGTGCTTAAACGCTTCGTCAAAGCCTCGATGCAGGGCTGGAAAAACTACCTGGCCAACCCGGCACCCGCCAACGCGCTGATCAAGCAGGACAACCCGAGCATGGATGACGAACTGCTCGCCTGGGGTGTGGCCAAGCTCAAGCAATACCAGCTGGTCGAAGGTGGCGATGCGGCTACCCAGGGCATCGGCACCATCAGCGCCGAGCGTTGGCAGAAGACCCGCGACTTTATGGTCGAGACCAACCTGCTCAAGGCTGATACCGACTGGCGCCGGGCCTTCCGCACCGACTTTGTCCGCGATCTGCGCGTGCTGCCGGTGACGCCGGTGCAGGCCGCCAACCCGTAACGCCACCCTATTTGCTGCCGCGCCCAGCCCATAAGGGCGCGCCAACCCCGTATTGATGAGGACACTCCCATGCTAGTTACCCAACAACCCGTGCTGCGCCGCTTTTGGTATGCGCTGATGCCGCTGTCGACGCTCGACGCCGGTCCGCAACCGTTCACCTTGCTGGGCGAACGCTTGGTGCTGTTCTTGGGCAAACAAGGCCCGGTGGCCCTGGCCGATCGTTGCTGTCACCGCACCGCGCAGCTGTCCAAGGGCTGGGTCGAGGACGGCAACATTGTCTGTGGCTACCACGGCTGGCGTTATGACGGCAGTGGAGCCTGCGTGTGCATCCCGCAGCAGGCACCGGGCGCGCCGATCCCCAATGGCGCCCGCACCGAGGCTTACCGTTGTCAGGCTAAATACGGCTACGTCTGGGTTTGCCTCGGCGAGCCGTTGCAGGAGATTCCGACTTTCGAGGAAGACGCTGATCCGGCTTACCGGCGCATCTTCCAGTTCTATGAAGAGTGGCAGACCAGCCCGCTGCGCTTTATGGAAAACAGCTTCGACAACTCGCATTTCTCCTTCGTGCACAAGGCCAACTTCGGCATGCTCGACCAGCCGCAGCCGTCCAGCTACAACCTGGAACAGACCGAGTGGGGCTTTGCCGCCGAAACCATCGTGCCGATCAACAATCCGCCGGGCGGCCACCGCGTGACTGGCACGGATAAACCCACCACCATTCGCCACCTGTTCAACCGCTGGCACCTTCCATTTGTACGCCGTTTCGGCTGTACCTACCCGGACAGCGGCCTGCACCACATCATCTACAACTGCGCCACGCCGATCGACGACAAGCGCATCCAGTTGGTGCAGTGGCTGTACCGCAACGACGACGAGGCCTCGTGCAGTAGCGCAGAGCTGATCGCCTGGGATGCGCCCATCACCCGTGAAGATCAGGAGATTCTCGAAGCCACCGACTACGACGCCTGTGTCGATACCCGGCGCCGCGTGGAGTTCCATATGGAGTCGGACAAGCCAGGGATGATCATGCGCAAGATGCTCTTTGAGCTGTTGCAAACCCACGGTGAAGAGGAGCAGTTCCGCCCAGCCGGGGTGCCGCTATGAACGCCGCTTTACCGATGCTCAAGGTCGAGCGCCCGGTGCTGCTGGCCAATCAGGTGGAAAAGACCTACCCCAACGGCACCCAGGCCCTGCAACGGCTGAAGCTGGAAATCGCGCGTGGCGAGTTCGTCTCGCTACTCGGCCCCTCCGGCTGCGGCAAGAGCACCTTGTTGAAGATGTTTGCCGGTCTCGAACAGCCCTCCGCCGGGCACCTGCGTTGGTGGGGAAAGGGCGCTATCGACCAGGCCGCGCAGGATCAGCGGCTGGCCATGGTGTTTCAGGAAGCAACGCTGATGCCCTGGGCCAAGGTCGCCGACAACGTGCGCCTGCCGCTGGACTTGGCCAAGGTGGCGAAAGCCGAGAGCGCGCCACGGGTGCAGGCGGCGCTGGAGCTGGTGGGGTTGGGCAAGTTCGGCGGGGTCTATCCGCGTGAGTTGTCTGGCGGCATGCAGATGCGCGCCTCAATTGCCCGTGCGCTGGCCACCGAGCCCAACCTGTTGCTGATGGACGAGCCGTTTGGTGCGCTGGACGAGTTCACCCGCAACCGTCTCGACAGCGATTTACGTCAGCTCTGGGCTGCGCGTGATCTGACTGTGGTGTTCGTGACTCACAGTATCTACGAGGCGGTGTTTCTCTCGTCGCGGGTGGTGGTGATGGGCGCGCGGCCGGGGCGGGTGATCGCCGATGTGGCCATCGAAGGTCCGGCGGTGCGTGACGAGGCCTTTCGTACGTCGGCAGGGTTTATTCAGCAGTGCGCGCGTTTGTCCGCATTGCTCGCCGAAGCCAACGGGGAGGGCGGACATTGAACGCTGTAAACAATGACCGCCTTGGCGTGCGCAAAAGCGCGTTTGCCGGCAATGACCGATTAGCAGGAAGAACCGCATGAGTACTGAATCTACCCCTTGGTTGGCCAATCCGGCCATGCAGAAAATCCTCGCGCCGTTGCTGGTCGGTGCCTTCTTGCTGGGCCTGTGGCAGGCGCTGTGTGTCGGCCTTGAGGTACCGGTTTACTTGGTGCCGAGTCCGGCGGATATCGGCCGCACGCTGATTACTGATGGGCCGATGCTGCTCGGCGCGCTGTGGATGACGCTGAAGATCACCTTCCTCTCCTTCGCCCTGGCGGTGGTGCTGGGGGTTGCGGCGGCGTTTCTGTTTGTGCAGAGCCGCATCATCGAGGCCAGCCTGTTTCCCTATGCAATTCTGTTGCAGGTGACCCCGGTGGTGGCCATCGCACCGTTGATCATCATCTGGGTCAGCAACACCACCCTGGCGCTGGTGATCTGCGCGACGCTGGTGGCGATCTTTCCGGTGATCTCTAACGCCGTACTGGGCCTGCGCAGTGTTAATCCGGGGCTGCTCAACCTGTTCCGCTTGAACCGTGCCAGCCGCTGGCAGACCTTGCTGCGCTTGCGCATCCCCAGCGCTCTGCCGTATTTCTTTGGCGGCTTGCGCATCGCCAGTGGTCTGGCGCTGATTGGCGCGGTGGTGGCCGAGTTTGTTGCTGGCACCGGTGGCACGGGCGCTGGGCTGGCCTACCAGATTCTCCAGGCGGGCTTTCAGCTAAATATTCCCCGGTTGTTCGCCGCCTTGGTGCTGATTGCCGTTACCGGTGTGGCGCTGTTCAGCCTGATGGCGGCACTGGCCAGTTACTGCCTCGGCCATTGGCATGAGAGTGAGCAGGGATGAGCGTGAACAATGTGGAGCACAACATGAGCAGCTGTCTGATTCGCAATGCCAGCGCCATCATGACTGGCCTGCGCGGCACTGAAGCACGCCTGGCCGGGCCGGATATTCGCGTGGTGGATGGGCGCATTGCCGCCATTGGCCGGCTTGAGCCGTTGCCCGGCGAGGCACAGATCGATGCACGCGATTGCGTGGTCTATCCGGCTTGGGTCAATACTCACCATCACCTGTTTCAGTCGCTGCTCAAGGGCGAACCGCAGGGCCTCAACCAGAGCCTGACGCCTTGGCTGGCCGCTACGCCGTATCGCTTTCGCGGCGCCTTCGACGAAGCCAGTTTTCGCCTAGCAGTCCGCATTGGTCTGGTCGAACTGGCACGCTCCGGCTGCGCCACGGTGGCTGACCACCATTACCTGTATTACCCCGGCATGCCGTTCGACGGTGCGGCGATCTTGTTTGAGGAAGCGGACGCTCTCGGTCTGCGCTTTGTCCTGTGTCGCGGTGGCGCGACCCAGACCCGCCAGCTGGAAGCTGATCTGCCGCAGGCGCTGCGCCCGGAGAAACTGGATGACTACCTGGCTGATGTCGAACGCCTGACCGCGCTGTATCACGACCCGGCCAGTGACTCGAAGCGGCGCCTCGTGGTGGCGCCGACCACTACCTTGCATTCCACCACGCCTGAGGAGTTGCGCGAGACCGCGCGGCTGGCTCGTCGCCTGGGCCTGCGCCTGCACAGCCACCTCAGTGAAACCGTGGATTACCTAGACGCCGCCCGCGCCAAGTTCGCCATGACCCCGGTGCAGTTCTGCGCGGAACAAGAATGGTTGGGCCCGGATGTGTGGTTCGCTCACCTGGTGAAACTGCTGCCCGAGGAAATTCACCTGCTCGGCAGCAGCGGCAGCGGTATCGCCCACTGCCCGCAGAGCAATGGCCGTTTGGGCAGCGGTATCGCCGATCTGCCGGCGCTGGAGGCGGCCGGGGTCACCGTGTCGATTGGTGTTGATGGCGCCGCCTCCAACGAGGCCGCCGACATGCTCTCGGAAACTCACGCCGCTTGGTTGCTGCAACGGGCCCGCAAAGGTGAGTTGGCCAAGCCGCGTTACGCCGGTGGCACCTTTGAAGGTGGTGCGGATGCCGCCAGCATCGAGGATGTGCTGCGCTGGGGAACGGCCGGTGGCGCGCAGGTGCTGGGGCTGGATGCGGTCGGTACGCTGCAGGTCGGTCAGGCGGCTGACTTGGCTATTTATAGTTTGGATGACCCGCGCTATTTCGGCCTGCATGACCCCGCCATTGGCCCTATTGCCTGCGGCGGAAGGGCGAGCGTCAAGGCACTGCTGGTCGCTGGCCGGCGTGTGGTAATGGATGATCGGATTCCTGGGCTGGATATGGCGGCACTGGGCCGTGAGGCCAATGCCGCAGTGCTGGAGTTGCAGCGCCGTGCAGGGGTGCGCCGATGAGCTGGTTGGAGCTAAAAGTGCGTGGCCTGCGCGAGGAGGCTGAAGGCATTCTCGCTGTCGAACTGTGCAGCCCGGATGCCACGCCGCTGCCGTTTGCTTGGACGGCTGGCGCGCACGTTGATGTGCAGCTGGGCGGCGGGCTGGTGCGCCAGTATTCGCTGACCAATCTGGCGGATGAAGGGTGTTTGCGTCTTGCTATCAAGCACGCCGAGGACTCGCGCGGTGGCTCGCGCTGGCTGCATCAGCAGTTACGCGTGGGTGCGCGGCTCAAGGTCGGCGCGCCGCGCAATCTGTTCCCGTTGCAGGAAGGTTGTGGCCCTGTGTTGCTGGTCGCCGCCGGTATCGGCATTACGCCGTTGCTGGCCATGTATCGCCAATGTCGTGCCGAGCAACGCCCAGTGCGCTTGCTGTATTTCGCCCGCAGCCAAGCGCACGCGGCCTTTATCGATGAGCTGCGAAGTGACCCAGCGGTTACCCTGCTCAGTGGCCTGTCCGGTGCGGCAATTACCGCGCAACTACGCCACCTGTTACCGGCCTGGCAGGCCGAGCAGCAGCTCTACACATGCGGCCCGGATGGCTTTATGCAGTCTGTGCAGGCGGTTGCCAGCGAGCTCGGTTGGCCCGCTGCGGCGTTGCATCAGGAGTATTTCCAAGCGCCCGGTGATCCAGCTGCTAATCAGGTGACTGAGTTGGCGTTGGGGTTGGAGCTGGTGTTGGCGCGCAGTGGTAAATCGGTGGTGGTGCAGGCAGGAGAGAGCCTGGTCAGTGCTGCCGCAAGGGTCGGGGTGACGATTGCCACTTCCTGCGGTATGGGCATGTGTGGCGCCTGTATGACCCGCGTGCTTGATGGTGTGCCGGAGCATCGCGACCAGTACCTGTCGGATGCCGAGCGCGGTAGCGGCGAATGGCTAATGCCTTGCGTATCCAGTTGCAGTGGTCAGCGTCTGGAGCTGGACGCCTAATGCCACAAGCGCTGGCCGCAAGTGCTTAGAGGCTTTTTGTGCTTTGTATCTAAGCGGGCAGCTCCGATTGCTCGGGGCTGTGCGTGTTCTTCTGTTGTGGACCGGCTGGCGAGCTGTTTCAGTAACATACACCGGCACGGCGAATAACGTTTTGATGACAAGCTGGTTAAAAATCAAACAACTTTTCCCGGGGGCCGTCCGGCAAGGTTAGGGGTGGTTAGCACAATGCTTATCCACAACCTTGTCCACCGTCGCAGTGGACAACTTATTAGCCGGGATAAAACCCGTTCAGGGTCTCGAATTACTCTCGGTATAAGTAAAAAAATCATTAAAAACAGCTTGTTATTCGTAAGGCTTGGTTTTCTTAGAGTCACTGAGTGAAAAACGTACAACGGCTTGCAGGGCCCTTGTACGATGGGCTAGCGCCGGCTGTCCAAGGGTTATCCACAGTGCTGTGCACAGAATGTGTGGGTGCTTTTGGCTTAACTGTTGCTGCCAAGCAGCAGCATTTGTGGTCCTGGCCGCGTAAATGCGGCCAGGACCGAGGTGGGCCGCTTAGGCTTGGGCCGGCGGCGTTAAGCCACAACCTTTGAGGATGATGTGCGTGAGGTTGACGGTGGCCTTGGCGAAGTCTTCCTTGGTTTGTTTCTTGCGCCCGGTCACGCGGGCGATGGAGCTGGAGAAGTCGGCATAATGTTGGGTGCTGCTCCACAGCAAGAAGATCAAGGTGACGGGGTCTACGGCGTCCATCTTGCCCTGGTCGATCCAGGACTGAAACACCGCGGCCCGGCCGTGAAACCATTCCATGTAGTTGGGGTTGAAGTGCTCGGCCATGCACTCACCGCCGCTGATGATCTCCATCGCGAAGATTTTTGAGGCTTGCGGCTGGCGGCGGGAAAACTCCATTTTTGCGCGGATATATTCGGCCAGTGCCGTGGCCGGATCATCTTCGGCGTGCAAGTTGTCAAAGGCGTTGTCCCACAACTCGAGAATATTGCGCATCACCTCGATATACAGGCCTTCTTTGCTGTTGAAATAGTAGTGCAGGTTGGCTTTTGGCAGGCCAACCCGCTGGGCGATGCTGTTCATGCTGGTGCCTTTGAAACCGTAACAAGCAAACTCTTCGGCTGC
>JBBKVZ010000300.1:0-6238 GCA_037968715.1 Pseudomonas sp. | reverse complement strand
ACTTTGGCCTTGACTATGCAACCCGCACCTATGGCGGTGCCGGCAAGTTCGACGGCAAGATCGACACTCGCCTAGATGTGCGTGGTGTTTCGGAAAATACCCAGAACTCAAGCAAAATCGTTTTGGGCAAATCAGACTCGGTTGGCTTTGATGACGACAGTGTTGTCGGTCTAGAGTTCGCTTACATGAACGGCCCGATGTCGGTGCAGAGTGAATACCTCAAGCGCAGCTTGAGCGGCACCGATGCCAATGGTGATCGTGAAGCAACCGGTTATAACGCTTTGTTCGCCTACACCCTGACGGGTGAGTCGCGTAAATATAAATTGGACGGCGCCAAGTTTGACTCCATTAAGCCAGCCGACAAGGCTATCGGTGCTTGGGAAGTGTTCTACCGTTACGACAACCTGAAGGTTGAAGATGACCAGAATCTAGGCACAGCCGGCATTGACGAAACTACTGCCAAGGTCCACACCCTGGGTGTTAACTGGTACGCCAACGAAGCCGTCAAATTGTCAGCTAACTACCTGATGACCACCTCCGATAGCGATACCGTTACATTGCAGGGTCGCGCGGCTGCCGCTACCGATGACGACGGTAAGGCTATCTCGTTGCGCGCTCAATACGTGTTCTAACTTCACTGCAACAACGCTGCTCCTTCTTAGCCCCGCCTTGTGCGGGGCTTTTTTTCGTCGGTGAAAAACCCCAGACTGACGGCATGCCAATTATTCGCCTTGATCGACTCAGTGATCTACCCGCGCCGCTCTGGGATGCCTTAGTGCCGGCCGCGCAACCATTCTTGCTGCACGGCTTTCTCAGTGCCCTAGAGGACAGCGGTAGCGTTGCCGCCAGTACGGGTTGGAAGCCGGCCCATCAGTTGTTAACCGATGCCCAGGGCACACCACTGGCGGCACTGCCGCTGTATCTGAAGGGGCACTCCTACGGTGAGTATGTCTTTGACATGGGCTGGGCCGAGGCCTGTGAGCGGGCCGGCATTGCTTATTACCCAAAATTGCTCTCGGCGGTGCCTTTTAGCCCTGTTAGCGGTGCGCGTTTACTGGGTGATGCCCAAGGGTGTGGGCAATTGCTCGATGAGCTTACGGGCAGTCTCGCTCAACAAGGCGTGTCAGGCTTACATGTGAATTTTACCGACATGGCCGCGGACGCGATTTTAACCGGACGCGAGGGATGGCTTGAACGCTTGGGCTGCCAGTTTTTATGGTGTAGCCGGGGCTATACCTGTTTCGCAGATTTTCTCGAGCAGTTGACGTCTCGCAAGCGCAAGCAGATGCGTAAAGAACGCGATCAGGTGGCCGGGCAGGGGATCGAGTTTGACTGGCGCGAAGGCCATCAATTGAGTGAGTTGGAGTGGGACTTTGTGTATGCCTGCTACGCCAACACCTACCGGGTGCGTGGGCGGCAGCCGTATTTGACGCGAGATTTTTTCAGTTTACTGGCCGAGCGCATGCCGCAGAGCATTCGGCTGGTGTTGGCTCGTCAAGGTTCACGACCGGTCGCCATGGCTTTTAGTTTGCTGGCCGGCGACACGCTGTACGGCCGCTATTGGGGCTGCCTGGGCGACTTTGATCGGCTGCATTTTGAAACCTGTTTTTATCAGGGCATTGATTTCGCCATCGCTCACGGGTTGCAGCGCTTCGATGCAGGCGCGCAGGGTGAACACAAATTGATTCGTGGCTTTGAGCCGGTGCTGACGCGCTCGTGGCATTACCTCTGCCACCCGGGCTTGCGTGCTGCGGTAGACGATTTTCTTCAGCAAGAGCGCGCAGCGGTGCAAGCCTATGCGCACCAGGCATGCTCACAGCTGCCTTATCGGCAGGCGTAATCCTGGGTATTCAGCTGAGGTGCGCAGAATGCAAATTGTCATAAATGGGTCATGTTCTTGTCATGGAACTCAGGCAATTTTGCACTCCTAAGTATTCACATACCGGAGTTGCTTATTCTATGAAACCGTCTGTTTTCAAACCGCTGTCAATCGCCCTGCTTGCAGCTGCTATGGCTGCCGCCAGTATGACTACCCTGGCCAGTGCCGATAAAGCTGCAGACGCGGCGCAGAACAATCAAGACTGGTATCAGGTCTGGACTGCGGACCAAGCGGTGATTTTCGATGATCACGATGTATACATGGAGTACATGAAAACAGGTACGGCGCCGGTGCTGAAGAAGCTGGACAGCAAGGACTACGCCGGACGTTCCGTGGTTTTAGGCTTGCGCGCCGATCAGGCTAGTGTTGATGTAAACAGCTTGGCCGCCAAGCGTTTCTTGGACATTAACTTGCCGCCAGCCAGCGATTTTTACGGTGAGGTTCGTCAGGACAATAAGATTTTTGTGTTCAGACGTTATGGCGACATGATCGACACCATGAAGCTGGGTAGCCCGATCTTCAGTTACGTGGAGTTGGGTGCTGGCCCTAAGGGCGAGCGCTTAGTGTTTGTCTTGGCTAAAGAAGAGAGCAAACCTGAAGCCTTGATTAGCAAGTTTCATAAACTGAACCGTTAACTTACGGTTTAGTGCAGTAAACAAAAGGCCCGCTAACTGAGCAGTTAGCGGGCCTTTTTATTGGCTATGCCCTGGTTACGTGTTGAACGCAAAACGTAGGGTGGGCTTTAGCCCACCAAGGCTCTTACCACCGTGCTGGTGGGCTAAAGCCCACCCTACAAAATAGGGCCTGCAACACCTAACGGTACATAGCCTTTTTATTGGAACAAGTGCTTACAAGCGTTTAGCGTCGATGATCAGCACTGGGTCGCGCGGTACATTCTGATTGCCACCGGAGTTGCTGGTGGGTACGCCCGAGATGGTGTCGACCACGTCCATGCCGCGCACGACCTTAGCAAACACGGCATAGCCAAAATCACGGCCGCCGTGGTCGAGAAAGTCATTGTCTTTACTGTTGATGAAAAACTGGCTGGTGGCCGAGTCAACAGCCGAGGTACGGGCCATCGACAGCGAGCCACGGGTGTTCTTCAGGCCGTTATCAGCCTCGTTCTTGATTGAGGCTTGGGTGCTTTTTTGTTGCATGTTGGCGGTAAAACCTCCGCCTTGAATCATAAAGCTCGGAATTACTCGGTGAAAAATAGTGCCATTGTAGTAACCGCTATCCACGTAGCCGAGAAAGTTTTTCACGCTTATTGGCGCTTTGTCTGCCTGCAGTTCAATTTCTATCTGGCCCATGCTGGTGGTCAGCAATACATGGGGGTTGCTGTTATCGGTGGCGGCCAACAGGCTGGTGCTGAGGAGGAGGGCGCTTGCGGCAAAGGCGAGTTTTTTTAGCATGGTTTAGCTGTCCTGTTTTTTTGGGGTTTGCTGTTGGCTTGGCGAGCGCGGGCGGTCACTTCCTCGAGGAAGTTAAGCAATTGCGCGTTAAATATTGCCGGTTGATCCATCGGTGTGGCGTGCCTCGAATCTTCGATCACTACTAGGCGGGCATCGATTAACTCGCGCACATAGGCTTCTTTGCTGGCCACGCTGGTGTAGTCGCGGTCACCGCTAACTACTAACACCGGGCAGGTGATGTTGCTGAGTTTGTCGCGCACGCCCCAGCCAATAATGGCGTCCAGGCTCGATAAGTAAGCGCGCTTGTCATTGCGTGGCCAACGCCGCTCAATTTTCAGCCGTAACTCAACTTGCTCAGGCTTGGGAAACAGCAGCTTGGCTAAGCCTTTGGCGATGGTCTCGAGGCTCAGTAAGCGGGAAAAACTCCAGCGTTTAGCGATTTGCAGACAATCATTAAATGATTTGGCTTTAACCTCTGGGCCGCTGTTCACAATGGTCAGGCTGCTCAGCAGCTCCGGGCGGTCGACGCCTAATTGAAAACCTATCATGCCACCCATCGAGATGCCGACTAGATGCACGGAGCCAAGCTGTAGGTGCTCGATCAGTGCTGCGACGTCCTCGGCAAAACCGACCATGCTGTAGTGCTCAACCGGTTTGTCAGAGCGACCATGACCGCGCAGGTCGATGGCGATGACCCGGTAATGGGCGGCCAGTACGCTCGTTTGCTCTTCCCAGTCGAGGGTGCTGGAGCCTAGGCCGTGCACCAGCAGTAGCGGTGCACCATGCCCGTACTCTTCGTAGTGCAACTGGCAACCGTCGTAATTAAAAAATGACATTGAACCCCCATGTGCGCTTTAAAGTTGACCGCGGCTAAGCCCGGCTAAGCGCCCAGACAATGCTTGCATGGCTTCGCTCACCTGATTAAGGGCGAGTGCATCGCGGGCATTATCCTCGCTGATGGTGTGGATGCGTACTGCCAGCTGATTGATTTCTTGGGTGACGTGGCTCTGCTCATTGGCGGCCTGGGCGATTTGTTGGGCGCGCTGGGAGATGTCTTCAAAACTGTTGACGGTACTGGTTAACGCAGCTGCTGCGCCTTCCGCTTCACCCACTGCATGCTCGGTGCGTGCCTCGCCTGATTGCATGGCTTGCACCGCTTGGCGTGAGGCCTGTTGCAGGGCGTTAATCATGCCGCCAATTTCATTCGCCGAAGCCTGGGTTCTGCCGGCTAGGGTGCGTACCTCATCGGCAACCACGGCAAAGCCCCGGCCTTGTTCACCGGCCCGTGCGGCTTCGATGGCCGCGTTCAGGGCGAGCAAGTTGGTCTGCTCGGAAATGGCCTTAATTACATCCAGAACGGCGCCCACTTGCTGACTGTCTTGCTCAAGGCGGGTAATTACCTGTGCGGCACCGGCCATTTCTGCCGATAAGGCCTGAATCGATTGGCTGTTGGCGGCCACCTTGAGTTGCCCCTCGCGTACCACCACCAGTGAGCTTTGTGCGGTGCTGGCGCAGTCGTGGGTATTGCTGGCCACTTCTTGGGCGCTGGAAGACATTTCGGTAATGGCCGCGGCCAGTTGGGTATTTTCCATGCGTTGTTGTTCGGCCCGCTCGGCCAATGTGCTACTCAGGCTAGCCAGCAGTGCCGCTTCACTTTGCAAACGCTCAGCTTCGCTGGCGATGTTCTGCAGCATGTTGCGCAGTTGTCCGGCGTAGCGATTCACCGCACCGCGCAACGCGCCAATTTCGTCGGCGCGATCAACCCGTAACTCGACGTTGCTGCTATGTGCCTGGCCTTGGCCGAGGGCATCAATTTGTTCGGTGGTTTCTTCCAATTGTGCAATTAACTTGTGGCCGGCCAACCAAGCTAGGAACAGTAGTAGCGCGAGTACCGGCAGCAGAAACAGTAATATTTCACCGGTCAAGGTGCGGGCCAAACCGGTGACACGGGTGTGCGGGGTTACCAGACCGATAACCCAGCCACTTCCCGGCATTACAAACAAGCTGACGCGACTGGCTTGTTCAAGTTGGCCATCTTCCTCGAGGTCAAGGCTGCGGATCTCGGTGCTGTTGCTGTTGAGAGCCTCTGCGACGGGACGTAGCCATGGCTTTTTGCTGGTTAGGTCTTTAAAGGTTTGCATGTTGCCCGAAGGGTCGCGAGCGGTGTCTGGGAAGTACAGAACGTTGCCTGCTTGGTCGAGGGCGAAGGCATAGCCGTCAGTGACCGTGCCTTGCTTTTGGAGGAATTGGGCTAAATCGTCGAGGCGTAAATCGATGGTGGATACCCCGGCAAAGCGCCCGCTAAGGGTGTATGGCACGCTGCACGTGACCATCGGTACGCCACTGACGGGGTCTTGGTAGGCTTCGGACCACACGCATTTGCCTTGCTTGGCATTGCGCGCCGAGGTGTACCACGCGTCGTTTTGATAGCCAGGGCCGTCTGCTGTGTTGTAGTCGTCGGAGTATTCAAGCTGACCGCCGGCCCCGCGCGCCCAAAAGAAACTGCGCCGCGTGACGCCCGGGCTGAAGGCCTCGGGCTCCGGCCAGATGCCGCCGCCGGCAATCGCGGCGTTACCGCTGTCGTTAATCATGCTGGGCAGGCTGTTTTTGTATAGCGCTTCTTCGCGCGGTAGTACTTGCGCCAAACCAGCCATGCTGGCGGTTAAGCCTTCGATGCCGGCCAGTTGCAGGCCCAGTTGCCGCACGATGGCGCCGCCCGTCTGCTCAATCAGCTCAGAGCTGGCGGCGACGATCAGCGGTTGACCGCGCCAAGTCATCACCGCCAGTACGGCGGCTGCGGTTAGCACCAGTAAGGCGCCGCTGCCTAAGGTCAGTCGCTGAGAAAGACGAACGGGGATAAAGGCCATGGGTTACTCCAGAGATAATTCTTGTTATTGCAGCAGGCTATCGGCGGCTAAGCACAAGTCCTGAATAGACCTTAGTCATT
>JBBKVZ010000299.1:0-5086 GCA_037968715.1 Pseudomonas sp. | reverse complement strand
CTAGTTATGTGTTGCAGGCCCTATTTTGTAGGGTGGGCTTTAGCCCACCAGCGCGGGGTAAGAGCCTTGGTGGGCTAAAGCCCACCCTACGTTTTGCGCTCAACACGTAACGGATACATAGCAAAAAAAAACCCGACACTAGGTCGGGTTCTTTTTACGCAAAAAAGCCAGTGGTTAGACCGGAGCTTTAGCGCGTGCTTTGTAGTCGCCAGTGCGGGTGTCGATTTCGATCCAGTCGTCGATGTTGCAGAAATCTGCAACCTTAACTTCAGTACCGTTAGCCAACTTAGCCGGCTTCATCACTTTGCCCGAGGTGTCGCCGCGAGCGGAACCTTCGGTGTAAGTGATTTGACGCACGATGGTGGTTGGCAGATCAACCGAAACCACTTTGCCTTCAAAGAATACGGCTTCGCAGATGTCGTTCATGCCATCAACGATGAATGGCAGTACGCTTTCTAGGTCGTCGGCGTTGAGTTCGTATTGGTTGAACTCTTCGTCCATGAACACGTAGTTCGGCTCACTGGCGTAGGAGTAAGTCACGTTAACGCGCTCAAGAGTTACTGGCTCAAGCTTGTCGTCGGCCTTGTAAACAGTCTCGGTGGAAGAACCGGTCAACAGGTTCTTCAACTTCATTTTAACGATGGCGCTGTTACGGCCGGATTTGGTGAACTCGGCCTTCTGGATAAGCCAAGGCTGGCCGTCGATCAGGGCCACACTGTTGGGCTTCATTTCTTGTGCGGTTTTCATACTAATGTCCGGATTGGAATGGAAAGACAAAATTCTTCGCCGCGTATCATAGCCAATTTCGGTAAAACTGCGCCAGCGCCGTGGCAAGATCAGTCTGCTTTGCCTGCTGCAGGCACCAGTTTTCGGCGTGTTTCGTGAGTTCTGGCCACACATCTAGTAGGGCATTCCAGCTTTGCTGCATGGCTTCGCCGCTATTCCAGGCCCGCCATTGCGCCAGCAACGCCGTACTGGCCGCTGGCGATAAACCCTGGCAATACAGCTCCAAAAAAGCTTCCAGCTTGTCTAGATGGGCGTTCTCTGCCTGCGCATAAATCTGCCAAAGCAGCGGCCGTCCCGCCCACTGCGCGCGCAGGAAAGAGTCTTCACCGCGCACTGCATTAAAATCACAACTCCACAGCAAACGGTCGTAGTCATCTTGGCTGACGAACGGCAATACCTGCACCGCTAAGCTGCCGCGCACCCGGACTTGGCCCACCGCGAGGTCGCCCTCGCCCAGCCAGCCCTGCAGATCGCCAAGAATGCGTCCCTCCGGCACCAGCACATGGCTGGCGTGCGGGCTTGCGGCCAATGCGTCGAGCCAACTGCCCAGCGCGGCATTTTCATAGGCAAATAACGAAATAAGCCGCGTATTGGCCTGCGGCGCCACGCCCAAGCCCTGTAAAAAATCCTGCTGCGCAGCGCGGTCTTGCTGAAATTTGCGCCGCTGCTCAAGCAGGCGGGCCTCACGCAGCAAGCCCCCAGTGTCGGCAGTAAAACCTGGGAAAAAGAAGAACTTTTGCAGCCCCCTGGGTTGCAGCGACGGCAATCCATGGCAACCGCCGACCCACGGCTCGGCGCTTAAATACTCCAAGTTCAACCACAACGACGGTCGTGCCCGCGCGGCCATGGCCTCTACATAAGTTGCCGGCAACTGACAGGCAAAGGCTTCAATTACCGCATCGGCCACCGCTACCGCCACCCAGTTGGCCGGCCACTGCCGCACGTCCACACCACGATGAGTTTGCTGCAAGGCCAAGCGATCGGCCGCCGGGCAAACACGGTAAAACGCCGACAAATCATCGACCCACAGACGCACCGCAAAATCCTGCTCTGCCGCCAATTGCCGCGCCAGCCGCCACGTCACGCCAATATCGCCGTAGTTATCCACCACACTGCAAAAAATATCCCAGGTAACGCGCATAGAAAGTCCGTCTGGCCGCTGCTCACAATTAATCCGCGTCATTATGCCCGCTGCGCCGCCAGCACTGGGCCAGCAAATGCGCGTTCAGTGCAGGCCACTTAATGCGTTTAACGCATGTAAAAGCGGGAGACTATGCATTTGAATTTTATCTAGGTCTTTGCCACGCTGAGGTGATGTCGCCCATTCAAGCTCTGACCTTTTATTTCACCCAAGGACCGCCGCATGAGCACTCGCGCCAGCATTCTTGCCCTGCAAGACAGCGTTAATCAGGCCGTAATCGGCCAAGAAGCGGCCGTACGGCAAATTATTTTGGCGCTGCTGGCTAACGGTCATGTGCTGCTGGAAAGCCTGCCGGGGCTGGCCAAAACCCGCCTGGTACGTGCCCTAGCAACGCGTCTAGATGCACAGATGCGGCGTATCCAGTTCACCCCAGACCTGCTGCCTTCGGACATCACTGGCAGCGAGGTGTTGCACAGCGAAGCCGGGCAAAACCTGATTGTGTTTCAACCGGGCCCACTGTTTGGCAATGTGATTCTCGCCGACGAAATCAACCGCGCTCCGGCCAAAGTGCAAGCGGCCCTGCTGGAGGCCATGGAAGAGCGACAGATCACCGTGGCCGGCACTAGCCATCCCTTGCCGGCGCTGTTTATGGTGCTGGCCACGCAGAACCCGATTGAGCAGGAAGGCACCTATCCATTGCCCGAAGCGCAGATGGATCGCTTTCTGATCAAAGTGCTTATTGACTACCCACAGCCCGAGCACGAAAGCCAAGTATTGCGCCTGCTGCGCCAAGAAGAACAAGGCGCCACTGCCAGCCAACCCGCCGCCACGCAACCGAGCCTCGACCCGCAGTTGCTGTTTGCCGCGCGGCGCGAACTGAGCGCCATCCATGTTGCCGAGAGCATCGACACGTACATCGTCGACCTAATCAACGCCAGCCGTTACCCCGAACGCTACGACGCCGAACTGGCCCGTTGCCTTACTCAGGGCGCCAGCCCGCGCGGGGCAATTAGCCTCGACCGAGCAGCGCGCGCCAATGCTTGGCTGGAAGGCCACGACTATGTCTCGCCAGACGACATACGCCGCGTGGTGCACGGCGTGCTGCGCCATCGCTTGCAACTGTCTTACGAGGCCAGCGCCGAGAGCATCAGTGCCGATCAGGTCATTGATCGCCTGCTCGACCAAGTCGCCATCCCGGCCTGAGGATGTCCCATGGCAGTTACCGAACAGCCCACCGACGGTTTGGTTTATGTGTGCATGGCGCAACTGTTGCGCTTGGAGCTACCGGCCCGGCAATTGTGCTTTGCTTCACGCGGCCCGCATGCCAGCTTGCTGGCCGGGCAACACCAGTCGCGCCTGCGCGGACGCGGGCTGAACTTTGAAGAGCTGCGCCGCTATCAACCCGGCGACGATCTGCGCCATCTCGACTGGCGCACCAGCCTGCGCCAAGGCAAACCTTATGTGCGCAGCTACAGCGAAGAGCGTGACCGGCCGGCGCTGATTGTTCTCGACCAGCGCATGAACATGTTCTTTGGCTCGCAATACAGCTTCAAATCCAGCACGGCTGCCGAGCTGGCGGCGCTCTGCGCGTGGATGGCGCTGCAGGCCGGCGACCGGGTTGGCGGGCTGATTTTCAGCGACCAGCACCTGCAACACATCAAACCCTTGCGCAGCCGTACGCGGGTGATCGAACTGTGCAGCGCCATGGTTCGCCACAACCAAGCCCTGACAGCCGACAACCCCGACATCGACAGCCATGCGCAGCTGGATAACGCCCTGCGCCACTGCCTGCAGCAGGCCGGCCATGACCAGCTGATTTGCATCGTCAGCGACTTCGCCGGGGCCGGCCCAGAGACCTTGCAACTGCTGCGCAAATTAGCCGCGCACAACGATGTGCTGGCCCTGCAAGTTTACGATCCGCTGGCCCTCAACCTGCCCGACAGCGGACACTGGCGAGTGACCCAAGGCCAACTGCAACTGGAGCTGGCGATCGGTCGGCGGCATATTCATCAGCCGCTTAGCCAACTGTTCAAGGGCCGCCTGCGCGACGTTGCCGAATTACTGCGGCTGAGCCAAATCCCCCTATTGCCAATCAGCACCGGCAGCCCGGCATTGGCGCAGTTACGTTTCGAGTTGGGCAAGCTGAGCGGACGGCGCCGATGAGCCAGGCCGCCACTATCGACCAACTGCAAACCCTCGCGCTGCCTGCGGCCATCAGCTATGCCCCACAGACATGGGGCTGGTTAGCCCTGTTGTTGCTGCTGCTGGCTGGCGCCATTTGGTATACCGCGCGCGCACTGTACCGCTGGCAACGCGACCGTTATCAGCGTCTGGCCTTGGCCCATTTGGCGCAGCTGCAACAACGCCTCAACCAGTCGCCCAGCGAGCGTGCGGCCCTGCGTGAATTGCCCCTCCTATTAAAGCGCTGCGCGCTATCGATGCCGCAACGCCCGCCCGTGGCCAGCCTGAGTGGCGCGGCGTGGCAAACGTTTATGCAAACCCATAGCCGCGCTCGTCTGCCGGCCGATTTCAGCCAGCAATTAGCCCTCTTGGCCTACGCCCCAGAGGCGCAGCTGCGCCAGCTCAGCGCCGCCCAAATCGACACCCTGCTGAGCAATGGCCGCGACTGGTTGGAGCATTTACATGTGGCAGTTTGATGCGCTCTGGGTATCCGCCTTACTGCCCCTGCCGTGGCTCGCTTGGCGCTACCTGCCGACCTATCAAGAAGCCCGCCGCGCCGTGCGCACGCCATTCTTTACGGCCATAAGCGAGGCTATTGGCGCGAGGTCGGGCACGGCTGGGCAACCCGCTGGCCGGGCGCAATTGGTCCTTAACTTACTGGTTTGGCTATTGCTGCTCAGCGCCCTAGCAAGGCCAGTGTGGGTTGAACCGGCGGTGCACAAGCAACAGCCTCTGCGCGACCTGCTACTGGCCATCGATATTTCTCAATCTATGCAGGCCCGCGACTACCTAGACCCACAAGGCCAGCAAGTCGACCGGCTGAGCGCTGTCAAAGCGGTGGTGAGCAAATTTATTGCCCGGCGCCCGGACGATCGCATTGGTTTGATCGTGTTCGGCGGCGGAGCTTTTCCGCAAGCGCCACTGACCACCGACCATGCCAGCTTGCAGATTTTACTTAGCGATATCGGCATCGGCATG
>JBBKVZ010000298.1:0-10089 GCA_037968715.1 Pseudomonas sp. | reverse complement strand
TGAGCCAGAGTCGTGACATAATACTGGCTTGCTAATTAGGAATCGTGACCGAGTGGCCGAAGGTGCTCCCCTGCTAAGGGAGTATGGGGTGTAGAGCCTCATCGAGAGTTCGAATCTCTCCGATTCCGCCAAATTAAAACCCCAAGTGAGTCAATCGCTTGGGGTTTTTCTACTTCAGCAACAATGTCAGTCTTAGATGAGGCCAGAATCAAACAAGGCAGAGCGAGGGCGGCCTTGTTTGATTGAGTTGCTACCGACGTCCAGACAATACGGCTAGTTAACCATTACCAGTTTTCCCATCACGCCGCGCGAACCCATGTGGGCATAGGCGGCCTTCAAGTCTGCCATGGGCATGGTGCGGTCAATGATTGGTTTAATCTTGCCTAGTCCGTACCACTGAGCCAACTCCATCATCATGGCTGCATTGGCTTTGGGCTCTTTCTTTGCAAAGTCACCCCAAAAGACGCCGACAACCGAGGCGCCTTTTAAAAGTGGCAAGTTGAGTGGCAACGAGTGAATGGGGCCGGACGCAAATCCGACGACCAAATACCGGCCTCGCCACGCAATCGTGCGAAATGCGGGCTCAGTGAAGTCACCACCCACTGGGTCGTAAATCACGTCGGCGCCCTGGCCGTTGGTTAGGCGTTTGATCTCTTCCTTAAGGTTGCTCTCGCTGTAGTTGATCAGCTCATCGGCACCGGCGGCCTTGGCCACGGCGAGTTTCTCTGCGCTGCTGGCGGCGGCGATCACTCGAGCGCCGAGAGCTTTGCCGATTTCCACGGCAGCCAAGCCGACGCCGCCGGAGGCGCCGAGCACCAGTAGGGTTTCACCGGGTTGCAGATTGGCGCGTTGCTTGAGGGCATGCATCGAAGTGCCGTAAGTCATGCCAAAGGCGGCGGCACTGTTGAAGTCCATCTCGCTGGGGATCGGCATCACGTTGTAGCCCGGCACCGCCACTTGCTCGGCAAAGCTGCCCCAGCCGGTCAGGGCCATAACCCGATCGCCGACTTGCAAGTGGCTGACTTTTTCGCCGACGGCGCTAACAACGCCCGCCGCTTCGCCGCCCGGTGAGAATGGGAAGGGTGGCTTGAATTGGTATTTGCCCTCGATGATCAGGGTGTCTGGGAAATTCACCCCCGCCGCATGCACATCAATCAGCACTTCGGTCTTCTTCAGCTCAGGGCTGGCGATCTCTTCCAGCACCAGGGTTTCTGCGGGTCCAAAGGCTTTGCATAGCACGGCTTTCATCGGGCGACTCCATGAGTAGTTATGGCTATGCAGTCTAGGCTGCCGAGACTTGGGGTCAACGAGCATCGCTGGGCTTGATAGCGGCGCATAAGTATTAGACTTGGGGGATCACGCGGCAATGGCTATGCTAGGCCATGCCCCTCTTAGGAATGACCACTGTGAAAGTTTTGATCGCACTGTTGCTGGCTATATCTCTGCCGATGTCGGCCATGGCTCAGGAAAAGAAGGAAGAAGCCGAGGGTGAAAATGCCGCGCCGAAAATTATTTACGTCGGCATCGTGCCGGCGCTGGTGGGTAACTACAGTTCTGGACTGAAGATGAAGTTTTACAAGGCCGATATCTCCCTGAAAGTCACCGGCAGCGAGGCCGAAGAGAAGGTCAAATACCACGAGCCGCTGATCCGCAATCAGCTGGTGCTGCTGTTCTCTCAGCAGACCGATGAATCCCTCGGCAGCATGAACGCCAAAGAGCAATTGCGCCAAGAAGCCCTCAAGCAGGTCCAGCAAGTGCTCGAGCAGGAAGAAGGCAAGCCCTATGTGGAAGACCTACTGTTTAATAACCTGATCCTGCAGTAAAAAAGCCAGTGCGCTCGGTTATGCGCCGCTTTTGTAAGGTTGCTTAGCGGCGCTGGGAACAATGCTCATGGGCAGCCGCCAACTGCGCGGCCTTGCTTAATCTTCGCTGGTTACACTTTATCGGTCGTCAACCGCTAGCCCGGATGCAGTTGGTGGCAATACCGGCGCAGGGTTTTAGGCCGCCAAGCTTTTACGAAAGCGTGCCAGCGCGACGACAAATAGCAGTAGGCCGATGCTGGTCAGGGCCAGTAAATCCGGCCAGATCAGCATCAGGCCGGCGTCGCGAAACAGGATCGCCTGCGAGAGACTGACAAAGTGGGTCGAGGGCGAGAGTTGCATCACCCATTGCAGCCAAACCGGCATGCTGTCCAGGGGCGTGGTGCCGCCCGAGAGCAACAGCATTGGGATAATCACGGGGATGCTCAGCAGGCCAAATTGCGGAATCGAACGCGCCAAAGTGGCGAGAAAGATCCCCAGCGCCGTACTGGCAAACAAGTACAGCGCGGTAACCGCCAAGAACATCGGCTGTGGCCCGGCAATCGGCACGCCAATCAGCCATTTCACCACCAGCTCTAGGGACACCCAGGTGCACAGCACTACCACCAGCGCGTTGCTCCAGACCTTGGCCAGCATGATCTCCAACGCAGTTAGCGGCAGCACCAGCAGGTGATCGAGGGTGCCGTGCTCGCGCTCGCGCAGCAGGGCAGTACCGGTGAGGATGATGGCCAAGATGGTGATGTTGTTGACGATCTGGATCACGGCCAAGAACCAACCGCCGTCCAAGTTAGGATTAAACAGCGCGCGGGTGGTCATGCCGATTGGGCTTTGTGGGGTTTGTCCGCTGTAGTCGTGCAGTTCGCGCTGGAAGATTCGCGCGATATAACCGGCACCCATAAAGGCTTGGCTCATCGCGGTGGCGTCGACATTGAGTTGTACTTTGGGCTGGCGCCCGGCCAACAGGTCGCTTTGAAAGTTCGGCGGCACGTTAAGCACGAAGGTGTACTGGGCGCTGTCTAGCGCGTCGTCCATCTGCGCGTAAGCCAAGGGTGCCGGAGTCTGGAACTCGGGAGGCAGCAGGACCTCGGCGAGTTTGCGCGACAGGGCGCTGTGGTCTTCATCGACGATAGCCACGCTGGCGTTGTGCACGCCCATGATCGAGCCCTTGGCCGGCATATAAATGGCGACACTGAAGGCATACAGCAAGAAAATCAGCAGTACGCTGTCGTGCCGCAGGCTGGTCAGTTCTTTCATGCCGAGGCGAAAGATATGCGCTAATCGATTCATCTCAGACCTCCTGCTTTTTCAACAGCGCCACACTCAGCGCGGTGAACGTCACAAAGAAGCCGAGTAACGCCAAGCACTGCGGCCACAGTTGGCGCAAGTCCAGCGCCTTGGTGAAGGTGCCAACAGCAATATCGAGAAAGTAGCCAGCCGGAAACAGGTTGCCCATCAGCGCAGCACCACCAGCCAGGGACGAGCGCGGCACGATCAGCCCGGAGAACTGGATGGTCGGCAGGCTGGTGAGAATCATGGTGCCAAGAATCGCCGCGATCTGGGTTTTGGTGAATGCCGAAATCAACAAGCCAAGGCTGGTGGTGGCCAGTATATAAAGTAGCCCGCCAAGGGCCAGGGTCAGCACGCTGCCCTTCAGCGGCACGCCAAACAGCCAGCGATTGACCGCCACCAGTAAGGCCAGATTGAGCAGGCTGACGGCGATATAGGGCAGCTGTTTGCCGAACAAAAACTCCAGGCGGCTGAGCGGGGTAGCGTAAAAGTTGCTGATTGAGCCCAGCTCTTTTTCGCGAACCACGCCCAGTGCGGTGAGCATGGCCGGAATAAACACCAGAATCAGCGCCATTACGCCGGGGCCAATGGCATTCACGCTGACTACGTCTTGGTTGTAGCGAAAGCGGGTTTCTAGGCCGGCACTGGCCGCCGACGGGCTGGTTTGACTGCTGTTGCTGGCGAGCTCTTGCAGGTTGGCCAGATGCACCGCCTGGATGTAGTTACGGCTGGTTTCTGCGCGAAACGGCATGCTGCCATCCAGCCACACGGCGACCTGTGGCTGGCGCCCGGCATACAGGTCTCGACCAAAGCCGGGCGGTACTTCCAAGACGATTTTTACTTCCGAGCGTTGCAGGCGTTGGTGCAGTTCTTGTCGTGAGCTGACGGGTGCGTGCTCTTCGAAGTAGCGCGAGCCACGGTAGGCCTCCAGATAGCTGCGGCTCTGCGCGGAATGGTCTTGGTCGAAGACCGCGAAAGGCAGGTTTTCGACGTCCAGGGAGATGCCGTAACCGAAGATCACCATCATAAACACCGAACCGAGCAGGGCGAATGCCAAGCGCACCGGATCGCGGCGCAACTCCTTGCCTTCGCGCACCGCCACGGCCTTTAAACGCCGCAGGCTAAAACCCTGACGAACCTGGATGGGCTTGGCGGCCTGGGCTGAGTCGGCTGCGGAGTCGGGCGCTGGGCTGGCGGGTGTGGCCGTGCTGTGTTCGTCCTGAGCTTGCTGTAGGCAGCTAACAAACGCTGCCTCAAGGTTCTCGCCGGCATACTGCTGTTGCAGCGCAGCCGGCGTGTCGCAGGCCAGCACCTTACCGGCATGCATCAGCGAGATACGGTCGCAACGTTCGGCTTCGTTCATAAAGTGCGTGGAGAGGAAAATGGTCACGCCTTGTTCGCGTGACAACTCAATCAGCAATCGCCAGAAGTCATCACGGGCCGCCGGGTCGACACCCGAGGTGGGCTCGTCGAGGATCAATACTTCGGGCTCATGCAGCACCGCGACGGCCAGCGACAGACGCTGACGCACACCCAGCGACAGCTGAGCGGACTGCTGCTCAGCCACATCGGTGAGGCCAAAGCGTTCCATCAGGGCCTTGCTGCGTGCGGCGCCTTCGGCAGCCGGCAGGTCGAACAGGCGGGCGTGCAGCTCAAGGTTCTGTTGCACGCTTAGCTCGCCGTACAACGAGAAACTCTGCGACATAAAGCCGACGCGTTTACGTGTGGCCAGGTCTTTGGCGTCGACCAGTTTGCCAAACAGTTTGGCGCTGCCCTCCGTAGCAGCCAGCAGGCCGGTCAGCACCTTCATAGTGGTGGTCTTGCCGCAGCCATTAGAGCCGAGAAAACCGAAAATTTCGCCACGGCGAATGGCGAAACTGACTTTGTCGACGGCAGTAAAATCGCCAAAGCGCAGGGTCAGTTCGTGGGCTTCGATGGCCACTTCATGTTTGCCGGCGGCCAGTGGCGGAATCACCAGCGGCTGATGCTCGCCGGCCTCACTGCCTTGAAAATGGGTGAAAGCATCGTCGAGTTTACCGCTCGGGGTGGCGGCCGCCAGTTCGCTGCTGGTGCCTTGGGCAATCAGTTTGCCGCGATCAAGCATCAGGCATTGTTCAAATTGCGCCGCCTCTTCCATATACGCGGTGGCGACCAGTAGGGTCAGCTGCGGGCGCTGGCTGCGCACTTGCTCGACCAGCTCCCAGAAGCGCCGGCGTGACAGCGGATCGACGCCGGTGGTGGGCTCATCAAGAATCAATAAATCGGGGTCGTGGATTAGCGCGCAGCACAGCCCGAGCTTTTGTTTCATGCCGCCCGACAGCTTGCCCGCTGGGCGATCGGCAAACGAGGTCAGGTCGGTGGCGGCCAGCAGTTCGGCCATGCGTGCGGTGCATTGCGCTGTGCTGAGGCCAAACAGAGTGGCGAAGAACTGAATGTTCTCGGTAATCGACAGCTCGGGGTAGAGGTTCTGCCCCAAGCCTTGCGGCATAAATGCGATACGCGGGTACAGGCTGGCGCGGTGCTGGCGATCGGTGATGGCACCACCAAGCACCTGCAATTGGCCTTTCTGGAGAATTTTTACCCCGGCGATCAGCCCCAATAGGCTGGATTTACCCGCGCCATCTGGGCCAATCAGGCCGCAGCGGCTGCCGACCTCTAGGCTGAAGCTGACATCTTGTAGCGCGGTTTGTTTGCCGTAAATATGGCTTAGGCCGCTGGCCTCAAGCGCCAGTTCACTCATTGCAGGTTAGCCGGCCAAGCCACTGCGTTGCTGCGCACGTAGCCCGTACCGGGCATGCCGGGCTTGGCTTGCGGTACGGCCGCAGGGTCAGTCAGGCGCAGTTTGACGCGAAACACCAGCTTCTGGCGTTCGTCACGGGTTTCCACCTCTTTGGGGGTGAATTGCGATTTGGCCGCGACAAAAGTGATTTTTGCCGGCAATGCTTGCTCGGGCAGCGCGTCGAGGAGCACGCGGGCCTCGTCGCCGATGGTCAGGGCGCCCGCTTGAGCGGCGGGTAGATAAAGATTCATGTACTGGTCGCTGTCGTCAATCATCAGCAATACCCGGCCGCCAGCACCGAGTACTTCGCCGGGCTCGGCTAGGCGCAGTTGAATGATCCCATCGATGGGCGCGAGCAGGCTGCTGTCGTCGATTTCGCTGGCGAGTTGGGCCACTTGCGCTTGTGCAGCGCCAATGGCCGCGTGCAGGGCACCCACTTGAGCCTGTGCGGCATTTACTGCGGCATCGCTGGTTTCTAAGCGTGACTGCTGCTGATCAAGCAACTGCCGGCTGGCGTAATGACGCTGGAATAGCTCGGTCGTGCGCTTGAGTTCTTGCGCCGCCAAGCGGTGCTCACTGATGCGCAATTGCACGTTGGCTTCGGCGGCAGTCAGGGTCAACTGGGCGCGCAGCACTTCAGCTTGTGCTTGGCTGCGCTGGGCTTCTAGGGTGCGGGTGTCGAGGCGGGCGAGCAGCTGCCCCTTGCGCACGCGCTCACCTTCATTCACCAGCACTTGCGCCAGACGTCCGGGAGTTTTACTGGCAATTTGTACTTCGGTGGACTCAAGACGGCCGTTGGCCATGCTCAGGCCTTCTGGTAGGCGTGACTTATGCGACTGCCAGTATCCGAAAGCGGCCACCGCCAGTAAGGCTAAAACCAGCGGGATAACCAGTAAACTCGATGGGCGATGCGCACTAGACATGGTTCCTCCTCCAGAGGTGATTGCCCACAGTCTGCCAGCAATGCGCAGGGTTTGTTTTGATACCTGTCAATCCGCTCAAAGACAGTGCTTTGTCGGGTTCTAGGCATCTCCTTCAGCGCAAGGCCAGCACGGCTTGCCATTGCTCTGCGGTTACCGGCATAACCGATAGGCGACTGCCTTTTTGCAGCAGTGGCATCTCGGTGAGTGCTGTTTGGCTGCGCAGTTCGGTTAAACCAATAACGCGGCTAAAGGCTTCGATATATTCAACGCTAACCGCGCTCCACGGATTCTTTGCCTCACCGGCTTTGCTGTCAAAGTAATTGCTCTGTGGGTCTAGCGCGGTGGGATCGGCATAGGCGCTGGCGCTGATGCGGCCAATGCCGGCGATTCCCGGTTGCGGGCAGCTGGAGTGATAAAAGAAAAACGTATCGCCAACCTGCATAGCACGCAAAAAGTTGCGCGCCTGATAATTACGCACGCCATCCCATTGCGCGCCCCCTAGGCGCTGCAGGTCGAGAATGGAAAGTTCCTCGGGTTCTGATTTCATTAGCCAGTGGGCCATAAGGTTTGCTCTTGAATATGGGTCGGTCAGCCATAAGGATTAAATTTTGTGCACTTATCGACAATTGTTTTATTGCAAAAAATTGCATGCATGGGGCTTGTTATTAGACAATAGTCGCAAGCGGAGTGATGCCATTGGACGGCCTATAACAATAATTAGCGCGGATAACTGCGCATAGCTGTCTAACACGGGGTCATAGATGAAGCGTAAGCCAGATATATTGTGGGTATTAGTCGTTGTATTCGGTTTGGGTGTGGTTACCAGCACCTACGCGCAAAGCTTTTGGGCGGACCGCAGCGATGTTTCAAGCAGCCAGTCACTGTCAGTTCAAGTAACTCGATAATACCTGCACAGCTAACGGGCGGTTAATACCACGCCCGATCTGTCACTGTGGCCGTCAGTGCCACGTCCCAACTGGCCATGCTCAGTTTCTCGACTTTTTGACACTCATGAGCCAGGCCTAATAGCTGTGGTTTTTGCGTGTGCTTGCGCAGTTTTCGATAGGCCAGACTGCGGTCATAAAACCCTCCACCCATGCCTAGGCGTCCACCGTCGGGGTCGAAGCCTACCAGTGGCAGCAAGACCAGATCGAGGCTCCAGACTTTACGCTGCTGGCGCCGATTGGCCGTGGGCTCAGCGATATTAAAACGGTTGCGGCGCAGAGCCTCGCCCGGCCTTACCCGTTGAAAGACCATCTTGGTTTTTGGCCAGGCACTGAGTACCGGAAGGTAGGTGGCTTTGCCGCGGCGTTGGGCGGCGCGCAGCAGCGGGCGCGGGTCAATCTCACCGTCGCTCGGCAAATACAGGGCGATCTGCCGCGCGCGGCGAAACAGGGGGTGCTGGCTGAGTTGTCGGTATAGGTCGCGGGCCGCGCGTTGTTGCTGGCTGCGGCTAAGGGCGCGCCGGGCTGCACGCAGTTGACGGCGCAGTTGGCCGCGGCTCAGTGTTGGGCTGCTGCTCATGACGGGCGACTGCTCATAATGGGCGAGGCTGCTGTGGTTAGAAGATGGCGCTGCGATTGGCGCCGGGGGTTAACTGCAATGCGGGCCATGTTTAACGGCGCTGCAGTTAGAAAGATGACTCCCCGGAGTGCCGCTGTCGGCTTGGCCCTTGAACCCGAAAGTTCAAGGTGGAGGTTGCAGGAAACCTTTAGGCTTTCCGTCAGGCGGACATGCACACCGGTCTCAACTTGCAACCCCCAGGGTAGTGCGAATCGGCTCAGGGACATCGCCAACTGGCGCACACACCAGGGAGGAGTTGCCAGTATACCCCCGTGTTCTTCGCTTGGGTATGCCGCTTGGCAATCAGCCGGGAAGTTCATCAGGATGAGTCGCCAAAGCTTCGTCGACACGCTCGAGTAAATCACGCACGGTTTCGCGGGTTTGCTCGGCGTTTTCATCCAGCTGCTGCTTTTTGTGCAGTAAGTCGTGGCTGATATTCAGCGCGGCCATTACGGCGATGCGATCGGCGCCAATGACTTTGCCACCGGCGCGGATATCGCGCATTTTGCCGTCAAGGTAGCGGGCCGCCTCTTCGAGGTTGCTGCGTTCATCGGCGGGACAGGCGATGCAGTATTCTTTATCGAGAATATGCACGGTGACGCTTTTGGCTTGGGTCATGAGTCTTGCTCTAGGGCCTTGAGGCGCATAATCATTGATTCGATTTTGGTACGGGCTAATTCGTTCTTTTCGATTAGCTGGCCGCGTTCCTCGCGCCACGCTTGCTGGCTTGCCACGAGCTGCCGGTTTTGGGCCTTCAGGTGTTGGGTACGCTGGATCAGTAGCTCCAGCTTAGTGGTCAGTGCGCGCAGGTCGGCGTCTTGCATAGGTTCTCAACTTGAGGGCGGTGCTGGGTGATAAAAAACCCCAATTAGCGATTAAATAAATGCACATGAGCATCCGCGCGGGCAAACCCGTTGCGCACCATCAATGGTCTTGGCGCGGCTGCCGGTGCTAGGATAGCAACCTTCATTCTAGTCATTGCGTCGCTCGACGCCTAGCTCAGAAACCTACTCCGATGCCCGCCAATATGCCCACTCAAAATTCGCCGTATGCTGCATTCGCCACCTTGCTCACCAGCAATGGTCATCCTGTTTCACCCGCCGAACTGCATGGCCTGTTGCTGGGTCGCAGCTGCGCCGGCGCCGGTTTTGATATCGACCAGTGGCTGCTGGATGCTGCCGAGTTACTCGACAGCGAACCGCAAGAGCAAGTTCGTCAGGCGCTGATTGGCCTGCAAGAGATGGTTAAGGGCGAATTGTCCGGCAGTGAAGTGACCATCATCTTGTTGCTGCCTAACGACGATGCCCCGTTGGCCGAACGTGCGCAAGCGTTGGGCCAGTGGTGTCAGGGCTTCCTCGGTGGCTTTGGTTTGACTGCCCGTGATGCGGCGCTGTCTGCCGAGGCCATGGAAGTGCTCCAAGACTTAGCCGGTATCGCCCAAGTACAGGACGCTCTCGAGGAGTCCGAGGACGGCGAGAATGACTACATGGAAGTGATGGAATACCTGCGCGTCGCACCTTTGTTGTTGTTTGCTGAGTGTGCCAAGCCGCTGGCCGCTGTGCCAAAACCAGCTCTGCACTGATTTTCAGCCGTTTCACCGTAGATTGAGGTCGCCTATGATCAGCATCCCGAAAGCCGAATTTGCCCGCCGCCGCAAGGCGTTGATGGCGCAAATGGAGCCCAACAGCATTGCGATTTTACCGGCCGCGCCGGTGTA
>JBBKVZ010000297.1:0-3835 GCA_037968715.1 Pseudomonas sp. | reverse complement strand
TCGGCCGAAAAACACCGTGAGCCTCAGTGAGGCTGAGCGCGAAGAAGTCGAAGCCTTCCTCGGCGCCCTTGACGGTAACGATGATGTGCAAAATATCTATGTTGGCTTGGCGGATTAAACGCTAGCCCTACTGCCGTGATTGATCCTTGGCTGGAGCCGGGAGTGTTCGTCACCCGCAGCCGTAAATCTGCGGGTAGCCGCGTAGTCACGTTAGATGCGCTAGGGTAGTCAGCCAATCACCTTGAAAGGAGTTCAGTGGATGACGTTGCAGCAATTGCTGGGTATCCAGCTTCCGATTATCCAAGCACCGATGGCCGGTGTGCAGGATCATCGGCTGGCGGTGGCGGTCAGCAACGCCGGTGGCTTGGGTTCATTGCCCGCAGCCATGCTCAGCCTGGATGCGCTGCGTAGCGAACTCACCGCGCTGCAGGCGCAAACCAGCAAGCCGTTTAACGTTAACTTTTTTTGCCATACCCCGCCGCAGCCGGATGCCGCGCGCGATGCTCGCTGGCGGGCCGCGCTAGCACCTTATTACGCCGAGTTAGACCTCGATCCCGCACACATTGCTGCTGGCCCTAGTCGCGCGCCGTTTAGCGCAGCGGCCGCCGAGTTACTGGCCGCGTTTCGCCCAGCGGTGTTGAGCTTTCACTTCGGCCTGCCCTCGCCGGAGTTGCTGGCGCAGGTGCGGCGCTGGGATTGTAAGGTGATTGCCAGTGCTACTACCGTGGTTGAAGCCCTCTGGCTTGAGTCGCAAGGGGTAGATGCCATTATTGCCCAGGGACTGGAAGCGGGCGGTCATCGCGGTAATTTTCTGTCTACAGACTTAACCGAGCAGACCGGCACCTTCGCTTTATTGCCGCGCATCGTACAAACGGTGAGAGTGCCGGTGATTGCTGCGGGTGGTATCGCCGATGCTCAGGGCGTTGCTGCGGCCATGGCCTTGGGCGCTGTCGGTGTGCAAGTGGGCAGTGCCTATTTGCTTTGCCCAGAGGCGACTACCAGCGCTATCCACCGCGCAGCTTTGCAAAGCCCAGCTGCCGGGCATACAGCGCTAACCACACTGTTTAGCGGTCGTCCGGCACGCGGTATCGTCAATCGAGTCATGCGTGAACTCGGCCCGCTTAGCGCACCAACCCCGCAATTCCCGCTGGCCACCAGCGCCATAGCGCCGCTGCGGGCCAAAGCCGAAAGCCTCGGGCGTGGGGACTTCTCACCCTTGTGGTGCGGGCAAAATGCCAGCGGTTGCAAGGCGATAGGGGCTGCGCAGCTGACGCTGGAGTTGGCGGGTGGGCGTTAAGTGGATGTAGTCTTGGTTCATGGTATGGGTCGCAGCCCGCTGTCGATGTTGCTGCTGGGTTATCGCCTGCGCAAATCAGGCCGCAGGGTTCATCTGTTCGGTTATCTGCCAGCTGTTCAGCGGTTAGAGGAGGCGCCCACGCGGCTACTGGGTTTGCTTGAGCGTAAGGTCGGCGACAATGCCTTTGCGCTGGTCGGTCATTCTTTAGGTTCAGTGATTATTCGCCATGCATTACCACGGTTGAGTCAGCCACCAGCTTGGTGTTTCTTGCTGGCGCCGCCGATGCTTGCTTGCCGGGCCGCCAAGTTCTTCTCCAGGTTTTACCTGTATCGCCTGCTTACGGGTGAGATGGGTCAATTGCTGGCCGATGATGACTTTATGCAGCAGTTGGCGTTACCCAAAAATATTAAAATTTATGCTGGCACTGGTGGCCCCCGCGCGGCGTGGTTGCCGTTCGGCCATGGCTTAAATGACGGCATTCTTAACGTTGCCGAAGCGACTGGCAGTGCGGTGGTAGAGGTACTTGAAGTCCCTTCGTTGCACACGTTAATCATGAACTCGAAGGTTGTTTTTGCCGATATGGTTCGCGCATTGAACACGCTAGAGCATTCGAGCCAGCGGCAACCAAGCAATCGCTAACCACTGGTGCATCGAACTCGATAAAGGACCGCTGCAATGTTTATGGATGACTCTGCAAAAAACCTGTCAGCAAAAATGGCCTGCGGCCAGCTGGCGGCTACTGAAGTGGTGCAACGCTGTTTGCAGCGCATCGATCAGCACAACTCAAGCGTCAATGCGCTAGTCACCCTCGACAAGGCGGGGGCTCTGCTCGCAGCGCAACAAGCCGATGCCTTGGTCGGCAATGGTGACGCGCTGCCACCGCTGCATGCTGTGCCGATCACTATTAAGGACTCGTTTGCCACGGCAGGCTTGCGAACTACCAGCAGTCATCCGCCGCTGCGCCAGCATGTGCCCAGTGTCGATGCGACGGCCGTGGCACGGTTGCGGGCGGCCGGGGCGATTATCTTGGGCAAGAGCAATTTACCCGAGCTAGCCGGTGACCCGCAGTGCCGCAGCCCGTTATTCGGCGTGACCAATAATCCGTGGGATCTAACCCGCACCAGCGGTGGCAGCTCCGGCGGCAGTGCGGCTGCGGTGGCCATGGGCTTTTCTTGGCTCGATCTGGGTAGCGATATCGGCGGCTCGATTCGCATCCCGGCGGCCTACTGCGGAGTGGTAGGTTTCAAGGCAACGGAAAATCGTATTCCACGCACGGGGCACATCCCGCATCTGCCAGACGGTTCGCGCAGCGTCAGGCATATGCTCTCGTTTGGTCTGCTCGCTCGCACTGTCGATGATGTGCGCTTGGGCTTGGCTATAGTTGCCGGCCCGGATGGCCTTGATGCTGAAGTGCCGCCAATAGTGCCCGCGTCGGTTAAGGCGCTGGGGCGCCCGCTGCGGGTGGCCTATTGGGATGATTTCGCCGGTTTGCCGTTGTGCTCACGGACCCGCAAAGCGCTGGAGCAGGCCGTCGCACGCCTGCAGGAACAGGGCGTAGAGGTGCAGCGTGCCTGTCCGCTGGATTTCGATATCGAGCAAGCCTGGTATGCCTACGGCATCATTGCCGGTGCTGAAATCGGCTTGGGCATGCCGGCATTTGAGCGCTACTTGTTGCATGGCGCGGGCAAGTTTTTGCCTCGTTCACAAGTGTTGGCGCGGCATATGAGCCAGGGGTTAGTGTGTGACTGGTCGCGCTACAACGATGCGTTGAATATCCGCGAGCAGCTGATCGCCAAACTAGAGCAGTTTCTCGACTCGTGGGACCTTTGGTTGTGCCCAGTGGCACCGACTACGGCTTATCCTCATCGTCCAGTCAGCAAATATGGCAAGCCAGCAACGATTCTGGTCGACGAACATCCGCTGGCCTATTTCGATGGCACTATCAGCATGACAACGCCCTTTTCGCTGACCGGCAGCCCTGTGCTTTCAATCCCTGTGGCCGTTGTAGAGGGGCTGCCAGTGGGTTTGCAGTTGGTAGGTAAACGCTGGTGCGATGAGGCGTTGTTAGCGCGCTGCGAGCAGATCGAACAGATGCTCGGTGGCTATTGCCGGCCACCATTACTTGTCTAGCGCGGTATGACTTGAGCGCCGCGATACAGCGGACAAAATGCCAGCGGTTGCAAGGCGATAGGGGCTGCGCGGTTGACGCTGGAGTGGGCGGGTGGGCTTTAAGTGGATGTAGTCTTGGTTCAGGGTGTGGGTCCCAGCCCGCTGTCGATGCTGCTGCTGGGTTATCGCCTGCGTAAATCAGGCTACAAGGTTCACCTGTTTGCTTATCGGCCAACTTTTCCGGGGCTAGAAGGTACTAGCACGCGGTTGCGGACTTTTACGCAAAGCAAAAAAAACCGGCGAAAGCCGGTTTTTTGTTCTTGGCGTGCTCGATCAGTCACGTCGCTTAAGGTCATTTTCAGACACTTGTGCGGTGAAGGAGAGGCCGAAAAAGGCGAAGAAGCCGAAGAGTTTCATTTTTAGTCCATT
>JBBKVZ010000296.1:0-4572 GCA_037968715.1 Pseudomonas sp. | reverse complement strand
TGGTTAACTGGGACTTCGTAGCGAAAAACTTCGCCGCCTAAGCCCGTAGCCGCTGCCCCACGGGTAGCGCGCTAAAACAAAAAGCCCGCATCCTTGGATGCGGGCTTTTTTGTGGCTGTCTACCCGTTACGTATTGAGCGCAAAATGTAGGGTGGGCTTTAGCCCACCAAGGCTCTTAACTCCGCGCTGGTGGGCTAAAGCCCACCCTACAGAATAGGGCCTGCAACACATAACTAGGACAGCGCCTTTTTCTTGTCGGTCGAATATTGCCACTCAGCCGCTAACACGCTCGCCACGCAGCAAGTAAACGCCGATCAGCAGCCCCAGCATGCACAAAGCCACCACGTAATAGGCCGGGGCCAGTGCGCTGAACTTGAGTAAATAGGCCACCGCCATCGGGGTTAAACCACCGAATATGGCGTAGGCGAGGTTGTAAGAAAACGATAAGCCGCTAAAGCGTACGGCGGCCGGGAAAGCCTTAACCAACACCAACGGGATAGCGCCGATCATGCCCACAGCCAAACCGGTCAGGGCATACAGGGGCAGCAGTAAATCCGGGCGGGTCGCCATATGGCTGTAGAAGTTCCAGGTCAGAGCGGCCAGCAGCAAACTACCGAGCATCAACACCCAGCCAGGGCCAAAACGATCCGCCAATACCCCCGCGCCAATACAGCCGATACTCAGAAACATAATCGCCAAACTGTTGGCCTGCAAGGTTTGCGTCGGGGCAAAACCGTAGGCACTTTGCAGCACACTGGGGGTCATCAGAATCAGCACCACGATGGCGGCCGACAGCACCCAAGTCAGCAGCATCGACAACACAATTGCCGGGCGATGGTCACGCAGCACGGCTTTCAATGGCACTTCGTCCGCGAGGGCGCGGCGCAGTTGCAACTCGGCAAACACTGGGGTTTCCTGCAGCCAACCGCGCAAGTACACCGAGAACAAACCAAATACACCGCCGAGCAAAAACGGCCAGCGCCAAGCGAAATCCAACAACTCTTGCGGGCTAAACAGCTGATTAATCAGGGTCGCCACCAACGAGCCGAGCAAAATACCAATGGTCAGACCGCTGGTTAAGGTGCCGCAGGCAAAGCCGATATGCCGCGTAGGCACATGCTCGGCAACAAACACCCACGCGCCCGGCACCTCACCACCGATGGCGGCGCCCTGAATCACCCGTAGCAGCAGCAGGCACAGCGGCGCCCACACGCCAATTTGTGCGTAGGTGGGCAATAAGCCCATCAACAGGGTCGGCACCGCCATCATGAAAATACTTAAGGTGAACATGCGCTTGCGGCCAAGCAAGTCGCCAAAATGCGCCAACACAATGCCGCCTAGCGGGCGGGCCAGATAGCCGGCGGCGAAAATACCGAAGGTTTGCAGTTGGCGCAGCCACTCGGGCAAATCAGGCGGGAAAAATAATTTGCCGAGCACTGTGGCAAAAAACACAAAGATCACGAAGTCGTAAAACTCCAGCGCGCCACCCAAGGCAGACAACGACAGGGTTTTGTAATCGCTGCGGTTTAGCGGCCGCGCGGCAAGTTCAGGGGCAAGCACTGAGGACATAAAGGCTTCTCACAAGACGGGACAGACCGGCGCGCACCATAGCAAATTGCTCCGCCGCGACACAGACAACCCACTCAGTTTGCCAGCCATGTGAAGCAAATAAACCACACTGTCATCGTTTCTACGCGCCTGCCTCTATATACTGGCCACCGCGAAAGCTGCACGGGCAGGCAATTTGATGCACATTGCTGCTGACGTCTGCTTTATGCTTATCCGTGCCATTAAATAAAAAATCAGGGGCAGAGGCTCCCAGGCATGCACGAACTCGAACAAGATGATCCCATTCCACAGGGCGATTTAGCCTTGCAAATTACCGCCTTGCCGCGCGAAACCAACGGTTTCGGTGACATCTACGGCGGTTGGCTAGTCTCGCAAATGGATCTCGCCGGCACGGCCATGGCCAGTAAAATTGCCGGTGGCCGAGTGGCCACAGTGGCGATTGATCGCATGGCTTTTCTGGTGCCCGTGGCGGTTGGCTCGCAGCTATCGTTTTACACCCAAGCGCTGGACAGCGGGCGCAGCTCGATCCAGCTGATGATTGAGGTGTGGAGCGACGACCCGGCGTCTGGTGACTGGCGCAAGGTGACCGAAGCGGTACTGGTGTTCGTGGCCATCGACGGCAGTGGCCGTACGCGTCCCCTGCCACCACGGCGTTAATCGACGAACGTAGTATCACTGAGTGAACGTGACGCTATGCCCATGCGCTGGGCATACCGTCACGCGAGCAACTACCTCACCAGCCAGCGGCGCGAGATTACCCGCCACCTTGCCGCGCACTGCGCATCGCCGGCCGCAACGCAGCCGTGCAACGAGCCACTACTTAGCTGTCGGAAATCACTGCACCCGCCGCTAGCAGCATCCACCGGCAGGCCTTGGACTTTGTTGCTGATTACGCTCAAATAGCCGTCTATCGATCAAGGAGTGCCGTGATGAGCCCGCCACTAACTGCCGCACCGAGCGCCCAAATTGAAACCCTTATGCTTGGCGAGCTGCACTGCTGGCGTATCCGCCATGCCGACGCCGAACTGCTGATCAGCCAGCAAGGCGCGCAGGTTTTAAGCTATCAACGCAATGCCCAGCCACCGTTGATCTGGCTCAGCGAAGAGGCCACCTACCTGCGCGGGCAAAGCGTGCGCGGCGGTGTACCGGTATGTTGGCCCTGGTTCGGCGACTTGCAGCGCAATCCGCCAGCCGTGCAGGCTTTAGCGGCGCAGCCCGTCGATGCGGCCTTTCACGGCGGCGTGCGCAGCCTCGACTGGCAGTTATTGGCCATGACCCGCGACGTCGATGGCGTTAGCTTACAGTTTGCCGCCCCCGCCCCGACCACCGCCGGCTGGCCCGCCGAGCTGACGGTAGAGCTGCACATTCGCCTAGATGAACGCCTGCACATCAGCCTGATTAGCCATAACCACGCTACGCGGCCGCTGACCATCAGCCAGGCACTGCACAGCTATTTTGCGGTCAGCGATATTCAGCAGGTAGCGGTGGATGGCCTGGCGGACTGCCGGTACATCGAAACCTTAGAAGACTGGCAGCAGCGCCAGCAGCAAGGCGCACTGACCTTTAGCAGCGAAACTGACCGTATTTACCAAGACCTGCCCAGCCGCTTAAGCATTCGCGACCCCGGCTGGCAACGGCGAGTGTGCCTAGAGAGCCATGGCGCGCGCTCGGCCGTGCTGTGGAATCCGTGGATCGACAAAGCCGCACGACTGAGCAGTTTTGCCGCGGATGCTTGGCAACGCATGCTCTGCATCGAAACAGCCAATGTCTGGGATGACTGCTGCCAGTTAGCACCGGGAGCCCAGCACAGTATGGGGTTCAGCCTGTGGAGCGAGCCGCTGTAAACGCCGCGCAAGCAGACGCGGCTGAGCGCTGGCTCGCCTGGCAGCTATGCTGCAATGACCACTGCCCAAAACGGATGCGCTGCCAATGCACAAAGTTGCCCTAATCGTCGATGACAGCCGCGTCTCGCGAATGATGCTCAGCAGCCTGATCCTGACGGAAGACCCCAGCTGGCAAATTTTTGAAGCCGCCGATGGTGCCGAGGCCGTGCGCATGGCCGAGCAGTGTCAGCCAAGCCTGATCAGCTTGGACATCAACATGCCAGTGATGGACGGCTTCGAGGCGGCCGCCTTGCTACGCCAGCTGTTGCCCACAGCAACTGTGCTGCTAATTAGCGCCAACGTGCAGGCCTCCAGCCGCAACCGCGCCGAAGCGCTCGACGTGCACTTTTTAGCCAAGCCCATCTCTGCCGTAGTGGCCCGCCAAGCACTGGCGTTGTGGGGGTCTGAACATGTTTAACATGAGCGTATTGGAGCTTGATGCGCTGGGCGAGATTTTCAATATCAGTGTCGGCCGGGCCGCCGCCTCACTCAGTGAGCTAACCCGCGAAGTGGTCAGCATGAGTGTGCCACTGGTGCATATCTTGTCGCCGCAAAAAGCCATCGACCTGCTCGACCCCGAACATAAACTGCGCATTACCAGCGTCAGCCAGCAGTTCACCGGCAGCTTTTCCGGCAAGGCGTTATTGATGTTCCCAGGCAGCAGCAGCCTAGAAGTGGTGCGCCTGATGCTCGGCTCGCAGATGCCCCTTGAGCAACTGACCGAGATGGAACAGGACGCCATGAGTGAGATCGGCAATATCATCCTCAACACCTGTTTCTCGACCATCGCCGACATGCTCAATGAAAACTTCGACTGTGAGCTGCCGCAGTTTCAAATCAGCACCACCCAGCAACTGCTCAACATGGACAACGATCACGCTCAGGTACTCTTTGTGCAAATCCAACTTGCCCTCGAACAACGCAATCTTGAGGGCTATGTGGCCTTTGTGATGGGTAACGCGTCACTGCTTAATCTGCACAATGCCGTGACCCGCTTTCTCACTGGAGCTAGCCCCGCATGAATAACATCTGCGCGCTGCTCAGCGCCGCTTTAGGCAAACTGCACACCGGCGTGCTGATTGTCGATGAGCAACTGCGTATTAGCTTTATCAACCCATGG
>JBBKVZ010000295.1:0-7205 GCA_037968715.1 Pseudomonas sp. | reverse complement strand
TAGTGTTTGAGCCAACATTTGATGCCGATGCCCTAGAGGCTGAAGCTGAGGATCCGGCGCAAGAGATCGATCTAGAGTCGGTCACAGACATTGAACTGTCTGACGTTGAGTCGGATGCTGCGTTCAACGCTATTGCGGACGATGACCCCGTTGCGGTGCAAGAGGCAACTTTGCCTGGTTTCAACGGCGTGGCCGGTAACACCGCCGACGCTGAAGAGAACATTTTGCTGGCCTCTCTTGAGGACGCTGAAGAAGTTACCCACAGCCCTGCACCGGTGCCTGCCGCCGTTGTCGATGAGCGCGATCAAGAGCTAGTCGAAATATTCCTTGAGGAAGGTTTCGATATTATTGAGAGCGCCTCAGTTTCGCTGCAAAACTGGATGAGCGACGTCAATAACAGTCTTGAGCTAGAAGCCTTGCAGCGTGACCTGCATACCCTTAAAGGGGGCGCGCGGATGGCTGAGATCGCTGGAATCGGTGATCTCGCCCATGAGCTTGAGTTTCTGTATGAGGGTCTGGGTAATGGTCGCCTACGTGCCAGCCCGGAGCTGTTTAATCTGCTCCAGAACTGTCATGACTGCTTAGCCCAAATGCTTGAAGCTGAGCGGGACAGAACAGCCCCACCGTCTGGCAATAGCTTGATCGCGGACATCAAGAGTTTTCTAGCTAATCCTCAACAGCAGTTGAGCATGCCTGTCAGTGTGCATTTAAGTGCTGTTACTGAAGTACAAAGTGACGCTCCAGAAGACGATATTCTCGATATCTTTCTGGAAGAGGCTGATGAATTGCTGGAAGGGTTGGAAACTGCTGCCGGTCGTTTAGAAAGCTCTGACAACGATGCTGCCGCGATTGACGACATGTTGCGCATTTTGCACACGCTCAAGGGCGGTGCACGCTTGGCCGGGCAGAAGTCGCTAGGTGATGTGAGCCATGATCTCGAGCAGCTCTTGAGCGATGCTCAGCAGCAAGGCGCACCTTGGCCAGAAAGCTTGTTTGTTGATGTACAGTCTGCATTTGAGGGCTTGCAGGCCGAGGTTGAGCAGCTGCGCCAACACTTATATAGCAGCAATAGCGCGCCAGCAGTGCTGCCAGTGCAGTCGATCGAATATGACCAAGAACTTGCTCCAGCTGCATCGCCGGTTGCTCGGTTAGCGCTGAGTTTGCCGATTATTGCCGCCAGTGCTTTGCCGGCCAAACTTGAAGTTGCCAAGGTGTTGCCGTTCGTTAAGCGCGCCCAAGAAGCAGCGCTTGAAGCCGCCTCACGGCGTGCGCCGCAAGAGTTGGTTAAGGTGCCCGCCGACCTTCTCGAAGGCTTGGTGAACTTGGCCGGTGAAACGTCAATTTTCCGTGGCCGGGTTGAGCAGCAGGTCAGTGACGTGAGTTTCACCCTGGGTGAAATGGAAGCGACCATTGACCGCGTGCGTGACCAGTTGCGTCGCCTCGATACTGAAACCCAAGCACAAATTCTCAGCCGTTATCAGGAAGAAGCTGAGCGGGTCGGTTATGAAGATTTTGACCCGCTGGAAATGGATCGTCATTCACAGTTGCAGCAATTGTCACGGGCCTTGTTTGAGTCGGCCTCCGACTTGCTCGATCTGAAAGTAACGCTAGCTGCGCGTAACCGCGACGCGGAAACCCTGTTGCTGCAACAGGCGCGCGTTAACACCGAGTTGCAAGAAGGCCTAATGCGCACGCGCATGGTGCCTTTTGATCGGCTGGTGCCACGTCTGCGGCGCATCGTGCGTCAGGTGGCTGGCGAGCTTAATAAGCAGGTCGACTTTGTGGTTGGTAATGCTGACGGTGAAATGGACCGTGCGGTGTTGGAGCGCATCGTTGCGCCGCTGGAGCACATGCTGCGTAATGCCGTCGACCACGGTATTGAGTCGGCGGATGTACGCCGTGCTGCGGGTAAGCCAGAAGTCGGCAATATCCGTCTAACGCTAGGCCGTGAGGGTGGTGATATTTTGCTGACCCTAGCCGATGACGGTGGCGGTATTCGTCTCGAAGCGGTGCGCCGCAAAGCCATTGAGCGCGGCATGCTGGATGCCGACTCTGATCTGTCTGATCACGAGATTCTGCAGTTTATTCTTGAGGCCGGCTTCACCACCGCCGAGAAAGTCACGCAGATCTCCGGGCGCGGCGTGGGCATGGACGTGGTCCACTCCGAGGTGAAACAACTCGGCGGTTCGATGAGCATTGAGTCGACGCCGGGTGAGGGCACGCGCTTTCTGATTCGTCTGCCCTTTACCGTGTCGGTTAACCGCGCCTTGATGGTGCTGTCCGGTGAAGACCTGTATGCCATTCCGCTGAATACCATCGAAGGTATTGTGCGTGTCTCGCCTTATGAGCTTGAAGCCTATTACGGCCCGGATGCGCCGCGGTTTGAATACGCCGGCCAAGTCTATGAGCTGAAGTATCTGGGCGATCTACTTAACAACGGCCAACAGCCCAAACTGACTGGGCAGAGCTTGCCGTTGCCGGTGATTCTGGTGCGCTCCAACGAGCATGCCGTGGCCGTGCAGGTCGACAGTTTGGCAGGCTCGCGGGAGATCGTGGTAAAGAGCCTTGGCCCGCAGTTTGCCAGTGTGCATGGGGTTTCTGGCGCGACCATTCTCGGTGACGGTCGGGTGGTGATCATTCTTGATCTGTTGGCGACTATTCGCGTCTTGCATGCGCACCTGCTGTCGCAATTGCAGCCGCGCTTGGCTGGGGCGTCCACGGTTAACCCTGAGGTTGAAGTGGATAGGCCTGTACTGGTTATGGTGGTCGATGACTCGGTCACGGTACGTAAAGTTACCAGCCGTCTGCTTGAACGAAACGGCATGAACGTAATGACCGCCAAAGATGGTGTCGACGCCATTGCGCAATTGCACGAGCGTAAGCCCGATATCATGTTGCTGGATATTGAAATGCCGCGCATGGATGGTTTCGAAGTGGCCACATTGGTGCGCCACGACGAGCGCCTAAAAGATTTGCCAATTATCATGATTACCTCGCGTACCGGTAGTAAGCACCGGGACAGGGCCATGACCATTGGCGTTAACGAGTACTTGGGTAAGCCGTATCAGGAATCCTTGTTACTCGAAACGATTCAGCAGCTGGTTAACAAACATGACTGAGCGCGCTGCCGCACGCATCGCAGTACTGGCCGACACCTCGTTGCAGCGCCATGTGCTGCAGCAGGCCTTAGTGGCTAACGGTTATACCGTGGTGCTTAATACCGACCCGGCGCGACTGGATGAAGCCGCACTCGAGGCTTGTGAGACTGATCTATGGTTGGTCGATTTAGCCCAGACCGACGACTCGCCACTGGTCGATGGTTTGTTGGAGCGGGTCAGTGCGCCGGTGTTATTTGGTGAGGGTCATGCACCGGAGCGCCACTCTGAGAATTATCCGCGCTGGGAGCGGCGGTTGTTCGGCAAGCTGAAGAAGCTGGTCGGTGATCCGTCGCAAGGCGTGGGTAGCAGCCTAGAAAGTTTGATGCTAGACACCCCGCGCCCTGCTCGCCTGGAGTTGCCACAGGCATTGGCCGATACACAGCTGGTTGCCGGTGAACCGGCCAAACAGGTGTGGCTGCTGGCGGCTTCCATGGGTGGCCCGGCAGCGGTTAAAGAGTTTCTCGATGCGCTGCCCGGCGGGCTACCAGTGGGTTTTGTTTACGCCCAGCATATCGACGCAAGTTTTGAGGCCAGCCTACCGCAAGCGGTCGGTCGGCATAGCCAGTGGCAGGTCAATCTGTCGCGGCATGGCGATCAGGTACGGTGCGGCGAAGTAGTCGTGGTGCCGATCAGTTTTGAGCTCGGTTTTGCTGACGATAGCGCGATGCAGATCGCCCAGCGTGGTTGGCCAGAACCCTATAGCCCGTCAATTGATCAGATGATGCTCAATCTGGCCCAGTCTTTTGGCGCGCAATGTGGGGTTATAGCCTTCAGCGGTATGGGCAGCGATGGCAGTGCCGCCGCTGCTTATGTGCGCCGTCAAGGTAGCGAAATCTGGACTCAACGGGCGGACAGTTGTGCCTGCTCAAGCATGCCAGACAATCTGCGTGAGGGCGGGTACAGCTCTTTCAGTGGCACGCCCCGTGAACTGGCCGAAGCGCTGGTTTGCCGATTGGCCGGTCAGTGCAGCTAAATAGCCGAATTAGGAAAGTCAGATGAGCCAAGCCGTAGCCAGCGCAGAGACAGTAGCCACCACTATCATCACTGGATTGATGATGCCTTTGAGTGATCGCAGCTTGTTGTTACCCAACGTGGCGGTGGCCGAGTTGCTGCCTTATCGGGCACCACTGGCAACCCCCGGAATGCCTGCATGGATGCTGGGGCAGATCGCTTGGCGTGATTTACGCTTGCCGTTGTTGTCGTTTGAGGCGGCATCCGATGGTCAGTCGACAATTGGCCCGAATACCCGCGTGGCAGTAATCAATGCGTTAGGTGGTCGTCCACAGGTGAAGTTTTTGGCCTTGTTGGTGCAGGGCATCCCGCACTCGGTCAAACTCGACAGCAACCTCACCCGTGCCAATGCGCACTTGGCACCGTTGGAGTTGGATGCGGTGAGCATCGACGATAAGGTGTTTAAAATCCCCGACCTGATTGGCCTTGAGCAACTGCTGGCCGATGCCGGTTTGATTTAAGCCTGAGCCTTTCTTGCGGTATTAAGGGTGGGCAATGCTGCGCAGTTGCCCACCCTACACCGTCACATATCCCCCCAAAGATGCTGGGCCAACGCCAGTGCCGCAACCGGCGCGGTCTCGGTGCGTAACACCCGTGGCCCCAGGCGCGCCGAATGAAACCCGGCGTCCTGCGCCCGCAGCACTTCGGCGTCATTCAAACCGCCTTCCGGGCCGATCAAAAAAGCCAAGCTCTGTGGCGTTGCATGACTGGCCAGCGGTTCGGCCACCGGATGCAGCACCAGCTTTAAGTCAGCTTCAACATTTTCCAGCCACTCACTTAGGCTTAGCGGTGGATAAATTACCGGCACCGTTGAACGGCCAGATTGCTCGCAGGCGCTGATGGCGATTTGGCGCCAGTGGGCTAAACGTTTGTCGGCGCGCTCATCGCTCAGGCGCACTTCGCAGCGCTCGCTAACAATTGGGGTAATAGCGTTAACCCCCAGCTCAGTGGCTTTTTGAATCGCCCAGTCCATGCGTTCGCCGCGTGATAAGCCTTGGCCAAGATGAATGCTCAGGCTTGACTCCGCTTGGCCTGGCAGACATGGAGTGAGCTGAACACGCACCTGCTTTTTATCGACCTGGCAAAGCTCGCCCTGATACTCCAGGCCTGAGCCGTCAAACAGTTGCACGCCGGCGCCGACGTTTAAACGCAACACACGGCTGAGGTAATGCGCCTGGGCTTCGGGCAGGGCGTGCTCGCCAAGGCTTAAGGGTGCGTCGATAAACAAGCGTGACAGTCTCATCGCGTATCTCAGTAGTCAGGGTGCGGTGTGCGGGATAGGCGCTGTGCTTAGCCCGGATCTCGATGGTTGGGGTGCAGATTAGACAGTACCGTGACGCTAACGCTGGCGCGGCAAGCTAGATCAATGCCTTCGCTGGCCACTTCGGCCAGAAAATCGATTTGCTCAGGCGTAATCACATAAGGCGGCAGAAAATACACCACATTACCCAGTGGGCGCAGCAACGCGCCGCGCTCCAGAGCATGTTGATAGACTTTCAAGCCGCGCCGCTCTTGCCAGGCATAAGGGGTTTTGCTGGCCTTGTCTTGCACCATCTCAATGGCTAAGGCCATGCCGGTCTGGCGTACTTCAGCCACATGCGGGTGATCGACTAAGTGCGCTGTGGCACTGGCCATGCGGGTGGCCAAGGCTTTATTGGCTTCGATGACGTTGTCGTCACGAAAGATATCCAAAGTCGCCAATGCGGCGGCGCAGGCCAGTGGATTGCCGGTGTAGGTGTGCGAATGCAAGAAGGCGCGCAAGGTAGCGTACTCGGCGTAAAAGGCTTGGTAAATATCGTCGGTGGTCAGCACCGCTGCCATCGGTAAATAGCCGCCGGTGAGCGCCTTGGACAAGATTAAAAAATCCGGGGTGATGCCAGCCTGCTCGCAGGCAAACATGCTCCCAGTGCGGCCAAAGCCAACGGCAATTTCGTCCAGAATCAGGTGCACGCCATAACGATTGCTGGCCTCGCGCAGCAGTGTCAGGTAGATCGGGTGGTACATGCGCATACCGCCAGCACCCTGGATCAGTGGTTCGACGATGACCGCCGCGACTTCATGGTGATGCTCGGCCAGGGTCTGTTCCATGCAGGCGAACATATTCCGTGAGTGCTGCTCCCAGCTCATCCCTTCCGGACGCAGGTAACAGTCCGGGCTCGGCACTTTGATGGTGTCGAGCAGTAACGATTGGTAAGTTTCAGTAAATAGCGACACATCGCCCACTGACATCGCCGCGATGGTTTCACCGTGGTAGCTGTTGGTCAGGGTGACGAAGCGTTGCTTGGCCGGCTTATCGCTGTTCAGCCAATAATGAAAGCTCATCTTCAACGCCACTTCGATGCCCGAAGAGCCGTTGTCGGCATAGAACACCCGGTTTAGCCCGGCGGGCGTGAGCTGCACTAGGCGCTCGGACAGCTCAATTACCGGCGCATGACTAAAACCGGCCAGCATCACATGCTCAAGGTTATCCAGCTGATCCTTGATGCGCTGATTGATACGCGGGTTGCCGTGACCGAACACATTCACCCACCAGGAGCTAACGGCGTCTAAATAGCGCTTGCCGTTGAAGTCTTCCAGCCACACGCCATCGCCACGCTTGATCGGAATTACCGGCAGGCGTTCGTGGTCTTTCATCTGCGTGCAGGGGTGCCAAAGCACGGCTAAATCGCGCTGCATCCACTGATCATTGAGGTTCATGGGCGTGTGCTCCTTTTACAATCGGCCAAGCCTAGCAGATGCGCGCGGCAGGTTTCGCCCCGCTGTGTCGGATACGCATGGTTCGCCTTGCAGGGCTGGCGTATCCTGCGCGCCGTGGTTTTCTAATTGAGCGTTTTCTCTGCAGGGGTTTGCACATGGTTGCCGGTTGGTTGCGCGCATCAGCGTTAGTGATAGTGGGTTTGTTCGGCGCACAGGCGCAGGCTCAGGAGAAAGTGCCCAGCGCGATTGTGGTCGGCGGTGGTTTGTCTGGGCTGTCGGCAGCTTACGAGCTGCAGCAAGCGGGTTGGCAGGTAACCTTGTTGGAAGCCAAGGCCAATA
>JBBKVZ010000294.1:0-6496 GCA_037968715.1 Pseudomonas sp. | reverse complement strand
GGTTGACTGATGCCGACTTCGACGCGCTGTTCACCTGCGACAAACCAGTCATCTTCGCCTTTCACGCCTACCCTTGGTTGATCCATCGACTGACCTATCGGCGCACCAATCACCACAACATCCATGTGCGCGGTTACAAGGAGGAGGGCACCATCACTACAGCCTTTGATATGACGGTGCTGAATGATCTGGACCGCTTCCACTTAGTGATGGACTGCATCGATCGTCTGCCGCAACCCGGCGCGGCAGGCGCCGCGTTGAAGGAGCAGCTCGCCGCCAAGCTGGTTGAGCATCACCTATACATCCGTGAGCATGGCCAAGACATGCCGGAAATCCGTAACTGGCACTGGAGTGCCACCACATGAGCGAGAGCAAGCATGGCGAATATTGAGCAACTGGAACTTGAAGCGCACCGCGAGCAGTTGCAAGCAGATGTGCGACGCCTGGTCGACAAATACCTAGCGATAGCGGAGTGGGACGTGCCCGATATTGATGAGCCGCTGGCGTACCGGCTGATCATCGGCGCTATCAGGTTGGAGTTGGAGCATGTCGAGCAAGCCTTGTCGAATCCGTCGTCCCAATGAGCAATGCTTTAATGGTCAGCGCCCAGGCGTGGTTGCAACGGGTACGCGGTAATCCCGTGGCGGTGCAGGCTGCCTATTTACCGACGCTGGCAGTAGAAGGCTGTTGGAGATGAAAATTTGTCTGGTTCGTCACGGTGAAACCCCATGGTCGCTGACGGGTCAGCATACCGGTGTCAGCGATCTTGCCCTGACCGCACACGGCGAAGCGCAAGCGCGTGCCTTAGCGCCGCGCTTGCGAACATTGTTTTTCACGCAGGTGCTGGTCAGCCCGCGTTTGCGTGCTCAGCAGACTTGCGAACTCGCCGGGCTCGGGGCGGCAAGTCGCGTCGAGCCTGATCTGGCGGAGTGGGACTACGGCGACTACGAAGGCCTGCGCACCGCAGACATCCGCCGCGATAACCCCGGATGGAACATCTGGCGCGACGGCTGCCCCGGTGGCGAATCGCCGGCTCAGGTCAGCGCACGAGCCGATCGGCTGATCGCCCGACTGTGCAGCCAGCAAGGCACGTTGGCGCTGTTTTCCCATGGCCATTTCAGCGTCGCACTGGCTGTGCGTTGGATCGGCCTGAAGCTGGTCGAAGGCCAGCACTTCGCGTTACACACTGCCTCGGTGAGCTTGCTGGGTATCGACGCCCATCATGCCGATCGGCGCATCATCGAATTGTGGAACGAGCGTCAAATAGCGTCCACGAGTGCGTTATCTAATCACTGAAAAAAACCATTGGACTGGCCTGGTTTGCTGTCAGATGGCAACAGCAAACCGCCAATCTGAATGTCATCGAGGTACTCAGCAGCAGCAGCCTTTGCTCGGCTGGTCAGTTGCAGCGTTGCCGACCGCAACCCCGTAACCGGCATCTTTTACCGCCGTTTCTAGGTGCTCGCGCGATATCAGCTTTTCGTCGAATTCGACGCTAGCCGTGCCCGGTAACGCTACGTGCACATGGCTAACCCCAGGCACTGCCTGCAGTGCCTGAGTCACCTTGCTGACGCAGCCGTCGCAAGACATGCCAGTGACGTTAATAGTTTCAGTATGCATGCTGGTTTCTCCAGGGTGAGTGAGGTTGAAGCGCAGTTCTGCGCAGCAACACCATGACAACGCGCCGCTTTGCGGTCTGTGCGCTAGGCCCTATAGGGGCAGGATCTGCGCGCAATGAGCATCACTACTGATGCAGCGCCTACCCGCACTTTTCCTGCGTGGCAGTTTTCAGTGCCTATCGTCAGGCGCTGTGCCTACTGACCGTGCGCTGCGGTACAGAAGAGCTGACGATAGTGGGCGCTTCTCGTGAGCTAAGCGCGCTAGCGCACTGACATGCACAGGTTGAATTGACATGGTCAAGCTCAGGCTGAGCGTAATTCTGCGCTAGAGGCCTTGGAGGTCGCATGAATCTGGCAAGCACTGAATATTCACTCATTGAGGCGCCAAAAAGCCTTGAGCAGCATCAGCCATCTGCTATGGAGGTTGTCCGCTCACGTGGCTCTCGGCATGCGAGCCGGGTGGCCAAGCCCGAGCTGCAGGCTGCTATCTATCACGTGACGGCCTTGGGTGTTGTGCACTGTCCGTTTGCGCCGTTGCCAGAACAGAGTCGGGGCTTTATCCCCGGCCAAGTTGACTGCGCTGCCAACCGGTATAGCTGCTCATGACCTACTCAAAGGAAGACCCAATCAAGCATAAATGGCAACGTGCAGCGAAGATGGCACGGGGCAAAGCGCCGGGCGATGAGATGCTCAGATCGGTAAAGCACGACCAGCATGCCGAGAGTGCCTACAAACACCGATTTGACGGCAGTCAGGAAGATCCTGAGCAGCAGATCGACAGTTTTTTCAGCCTGAAATAAGGCTGCACCATCGTTATCGGTGTAGCTACGCCAGTAACTTAGGGCAGAGGTTCAATGACGTTTTTAGGCTGGCAATTGCTGGTGATTTTGCTGGTGCTGCTCGCACTGCCGGCTGGCAGTGTGTTGCTCTGCAACATCGTCGGTATGCCGTTTGCGGCTTACACCTGCACAGGCAAGACCCGCTGGCTGTTCGGGTCGTTGCCGAGGTTTTTACGCTGACATGAACAACGCGATGTCGTTTGCCACCTGGGCCATCATCCTCGGTACCTTACTGATCAGCATGGTGTTGTCAGGTTCCTTGCTCAAGCGCCTACCAATAAGCATGGCCATGCTCTATTTGGCGGTAGGTATTGTCCTCGGTCCGGCCGGTTGGGCGCTGTTAACACCCAATCCTTTGTTGCATACACTGCTCTTGGAGCGGATCAGCGAGGTGGCTGTGCTGATCTCGCTGTTTGCGGCCGGTCTTAAGCTCGGCCTGCCGATTGCTGACCACCTTTGGCGGATGCCGATCCGCCTGGTGTTTATTTCGATGACCCTGACCGTGGCCCTGATCGCGCTGATTGGCGTTTATGGCTTGGGCCTGTCGCTTGGCGCGGCCATTTTGCTCGGCGGCATCTTAGCGCCGACCGACCCGGTGCTGGCGGCCGATGTGCAAGTGGCGAACGCCGAAGACCGTGACTGGCTGCGCTTTAGCCTGACTGGTGAAGGCGGCCTGAACGATGGCGCGGCAATGCCTTTTGTTCTGCTCGGTCTGGGCCTGCTCGGCTTGCATAATCTGGGGCCTTGGGGCTGGCATTGGCTGCTGGTCGAGGTGCTGTGGGCCATCAGTATCGGCCTGTTGATAGGCGGATTGCTCGGCACCCTGATCGGCAAACTGGTGGTGTATTTGCGCAGCCGCCACCATGAATCTCTGGGCTTCGACGAGTTTCTCGCCCTGGGCCTGGTGGCCCTGGCTTATGGGTTGGCGATGTTATGCGAGGCCAACGGTTTTCTTGCCGTATTTGCCGCCGGCCTGGCCCTGCAGCGGGTCAAGGAACGCGATCAGCAGGATGGCCGGGGCGTGGCCGGATTTTGCGGCGTAGCTGACGAATCCAATCAGCCAGACCCGGCCACCGATCCCAAATATGCCAGCGCTTACATGATGCAAGGGGTGCGCGGTTTTAACGAGCAACTGGAGCGGATCGCCGAGATCACGGTGGTGCTGGTGGTGGGCGCGATGCTGACGTTGATCCGCCTGGATACCAAGGTGCTGGTATTTGTGGTGGTGCTGTTCGTCATCGTGCGGCCGCTGTCGGTTTGGCTAGGCATGCTCGGCAGCGGCATCGCGGCGGACCAGCAACGGTTGATTGCCTGGTTCGGTATCCGTGGCATCGGTTCGGTGTTCTACCTGATGTTTGCCATCAGCCATGGCTTGCCCAGCCCAGTGGCGGAGCAACTGATTAACATCACGTTGATCGCCGTCATCGCTTCAGTGGTGCTGCACGGTATCTCCGTGACCCCGTTGATGGCCCTCTATGGGCAGCGCAAGGCGCGTTTAAAAGCCCAAGCCCGTCGCCGCCAGTAGCTCAAGTCCGCCGCGAAGCCCAAATAAGCCCGCCGCTTAAGGATTTCTCCTTCATGGGTACGCTAACGAACAGATGAATCCGGGCTGATCTGCAACGCTGTAGCTTCTAACGTGCAGCCTGCACGGTACGCGACATCATCATTCGAGGACATTGTCATGGGCTTGGGCACAATACTGCTGGTCATTCTGATACTGATGCTGGTCGGCGCACTGCCGAGCTGGCCACATAGCAAAAACTGGGGTTACGCGCCGAGCGGCGGCCTAGGGTTGGTGGTGATTATCCTGATCGTTTTGTTGGTGTTGGGAGTCATCTGAGCCGGCTATTGTTGCCGGTCTATCGCTGTCAAAACGCAGAGAACATGAATAACAACGTCGGCTTTGCCGATGTGCAAACGCTGCGCAAACCTTTGCCTGGCAGCACTTGCGCCAGGTAAGCGAGTTGCTGCAACCGTCACTCCCTGGATGGAGAAACACTATGTATACGCAACCACGTAAATTAATGATCGCCACCGGCATTGCCCTGTCGATTGCCGCACTCAGTACTTCCGCCGTTGCGGCCTCAGATCAGGATGTTACTGATGCCCGCCAGGAAACGCAGATCTGGACTACTTATACGCTCAGTCCGTATCTGAGTGCCAATGAGCTTAATGTTTCAGTACACGAAGGCAAGGCAACCCTGACCGGTAAGGTTAACGAAGACGTCAACAAAGACCTGGCCAGGCAGATTGCCTTAGGTGTCAGCGGCATCAAGGATGTCGATAACCAGATCGAAGTGCTCAGTGACTACACGCCACCAAAGGCCAGTAGTCCTAGCTATGCTGATTTGGTCGAGGATGCGAGCATCACCACGGCGATCAAGTCGAAGTTAATCTGGAGCAAGAGCACCGACGGCCAGGCCACTGAAGTGACCACCAGTGCCGGTAAGGTCACCCTGGAAGGAACTTCTGAAAGCAAGGCTTCCAAGCAGATGGCCGGGCGCATTGCGATGGATACCAGCGGTGTTGTGGCGGTGAACAACCAACTGGTAGTCACGCCAGCCAAACCGGACATGGCTGACAAGGCCAAGAGCAGTAGCACCGCAGCCAGCGTAAAAATCTCCGATACCTGGATTACCACTAAGGTCAAATCGACGCTGTTGTACTCCAGCAACGTCAGCGGCACGGATGTCGAAGTCAACACCAAGGCAGGTGTAGTCACGCTCACCGGCAAGCTTACCAATGGTGCAGAACGTGCGTTGGCGGTTGAACTGGCTGAGAACGTGCGTGGCGTGAAAAGCGTGAACGACAAAGGTCTGATTAACTGACACTGTGCAGTAGCGCACTAGGCTTGGGTTAAGCGCAGCTTAGCCCAACACAACCAAAGCCCAATCTGCTTAGATGCTTGTTGGGCTTTTGTTTTGTTGGGCTTTAACGCTGCGCGCTTCCCCCAACCTACACAAACAATTTGCGGTTGTCCGCCACTGCGCGGGCATAACACTCGCAACTGCTGGCTTCGAGGTTGTGGCGGTCGAGAATGTTGATTTCACCACGACTGTAGTTGATCAGGCCTTGCTGCTGCAGGGTCCCGGCGGCGATGGTGACGGCGCTACGCTGCACGCCGAGCATGTCGGCAAGAAATTGGTGGGTTAGGTGAAAGTGATCAGATTGCGCGCGGTCGTGGGTCAGGAGCAGCCAACGCGCTAGGCGTGCTTCGACCTCATGAAAACGGTGGCAGGTAGCTGTCTGGGTCAGCTGGGTGATGAATGAATACAGGTAGCGATTGACGGTTTTCAGTAGCGCCGGATTGTCCCGCAAGTTCTGCCGGAATAGGTTGGCCTTGATCCGCAAGGCTAACCCCGGGCCCTGTACGACGCCGCGCATAGTCACACGATTGATGCCCAGAGCCATCATGCTGCCGAGCATGCCTTCATTACCGATTAGGCTCATCTCCAGCGGCGGGTGTCCGGCACTGACTGAGACCTCCGAGATAAATCCACTGAGCGGAAAGTACACATGGCGGAAAGGTTCGTCGCGATCGCAGAGTACGTCGCCAAACTCCAGTGTGACGGTCTCGGCTTGCCCAATTAGAAGCTTGCGTTGGCTGACGGGTAAAAGGCTAAGCAAGCGGTTGGAGCGGGGGAGTGGAATGTCTGTTGGCACGCTGTAGTCCTGCAGCACAGTAATAGCCGAAACTGGCACGAGATGCGTGCCAATGCCACCGCGCTGAGCCACTGTGCCGCACTTGGCGGCTAGGGTCTGTTCGCTATGACACCAAGCATCTGGCTTTGACTGGCCGGACACGCAGCAACCCCATCATCAAATTGCTCTATGTATGCTGCCGTACAGAAACACCTGCGCGCTGTGTTCAGGCTTTAGCCGAGCCGAACACAGTGCTTTCTGAATGTCGCCCGACAGCTTTATTACGCCTAAGCAGCCAGTGCCGCTGCAATGATATTTAGTCGTGCGTGCGGCTGGCGTCATTGGTTTTATTTAGGCTATGTACCCGTTACGTGTTGAATACAGAACGTAGGGTGG
>JBBKVZ010000293.1:0-3872 GCA_037968715.1 Pseudomonas sp. | reverse complement strand
TGCGCAGCGACCTGCCCATCCAGGACATCGCCCACTACCTAGGCTTCACCGAATCGCGCTCATTCCACCGCAGCTTCAAAGGCTGGACCGGCATGACACCGGGGGAATACCGGCAAAAGGCCTGCTAGAAATATTGCGAAGCAGGTTGTACTTATGGGTAATATTGGCAGCTAACTCTTAGCTACATAAAGAAATTCCCCTATCGCCAAACAATTGACAGCGCTGTAATGTCGCCAACCATTTGTCTTTTGCTTTACCGTCACCTGTACGTCTTTCCGGGAAAGCCTCTAGATGCGTTCGCAATCAATCAACAACTTGACCTTAACAAGTCCAGGCTTTGTCCACTACTTCGTAGCGTTCGTGCGTATTCTGCATGGCATAACGGCCATTGCTCCCGGGCTAGTTTTCCTAGTTTTACAAGAACACGCAGCAATGGCCAAACAACCAATGTTGGATAATAACGAACCGGCTTTGCTGCTGTTTTTTGCTTTACTTTGCACCATGGTTTTTCAAGTTTTCCGCATCTATAGCGATGAACTATTCAGTAACTTGCTGCGCTTCCGCCGGATGCTTTTTTGCTGGATGGCGGCCTTCAGCATGCTGGCATTTCTGCATCAGCGCCTTGGCTTATTTGGCCTCATCACAGATAAGCAAATGCTCGCTTGGTTTTTCATCACCTTGGGCCTACTCGGCGCCGAACGCCTGTTGATGCTGGCCGTTTTTCGGCGCTTGATGCGCCGAGGCTTTTACCTGCAATACGCAGTTATCCTTGGCGGCACAGAAAATGGGATCCGCTTGGCCAACTTCCTCAAGCACAACATGGACATTCGCTGCGGGCTACTCGGCTTTATCGACGACCGTATCGGACGCTTAGACCCCGAACCGGCCGGGCTACCGATACTCGGCAATACCGCCGAACTTGAGCGACTGATTCGCCAAGAAAAAATCGGCCAAGTATTGGTTGCCCTGCCTTGGTCGGCCGAAAACCGCATTGACGAGCTGATTAGTCGCCTGCGCCGGCTACCGGTCAACGTACTGCTGGCACCCGACTTGGTGGCCTTCCGTCACGCCCACAACCGTATGAGCAACGTCGCGGGCATGCCGATGTTCAACGCCTCCGAACTGCCCTTGCATGGCTGGTCGCCGCTAATCAAACGTTTAGAAGACTTGATATTGGCCAGTCTAGCGTTGCTGCTGCTGCTGCCACTGATGCTGCTGACCGCACTGCTGATCAAGCTCGACTCGCCTGGCCCCGTTCTGTTCCGACAGAAGCGCTACGGCTATAACAACCGATTAATTGAAGTCTTCAAGTTCCGCTCGATGCACCAGCACAGCAGCGATGCCAACGCCGAACAGCAAACCACCCGCAATGACGCGCGCATCACCCGCATCGGCCGCCTCATCCGCAAGACCAGCTTGGATGAGTTGCCACAACTGCTTAACGTGTTGCGCGGCAGCATGTCGATGGTCGGACCACGACCGCATGCCACCGCCACCAAGGCCGCCGGCATTCTGTTCGAAGACGCCGTCAAAGAATACAGCGCTCGCCATAGGGTCAAACCCGGCATCACCGGCTGGGCGCAAATCAACGGCTATCGTGGCGAAACCGACACATTAGAGAAAATCGAGAAACGGGTAGAACTCGATCTCGAATACATCGAAAGGTGGTCGGTCTGGTTCGATCTTTACATTCTGTTTCGCACATTGCCCGCCGTAGCGCTGACCAAAGAAGTCTACTGATGGCGGAACTAATTCCCTGCATTCTCTCCGGCGGTGCCGGCACACGTTTATGGCCAGTATCACGAGAAGCACGGCCAAAACCCTTTATTCGTATGGCTGACAAACAAAGCCTGCTACAAAAAACCTTTCTGCGCGCCAGTCGCCTACCCGAGGTTAAACGCCTCCTAACGGTCACCAATCGAGATCTACTGTTCAGTACTCAGGACGATTACCGCGAGGTCAATAAGACCGCGCTCAGCCTTGAGTTTCTGCTGGAACCCTGCGCACGTAATACCGCCATGGCCATTGCCGTCGCCGCCCTGCATGTTCAGCAAGAATACGGCAACACGGCCCAACTACTGATATTGCCAGCTGACCACCTTATTGAAGACGAACAAGCGTTCGCCGCCGCCGTCAGCAGTGCTCGCAGCTTGGCTTCTGCCGGTTACCTGGTGACCTTCGGCATCCAGCCCGATCGTGCAGAAACTGGCTTTGGTTATATCGAACAGGGTAAATCCATAAATACCAACGCTTATAACGTGGTGCGCTTTGTCGAAAAGCCCGATGCCATCACAGCTCAAAGCTACCTCGACGGTGGGCAGCATCTCTGGAATGCGGGCATGTTCTGCCTGCAAATAGAACACCTGTTAAGCGAACTGCAGATTTATGCCCCTGAAGTGTTAAGCGCTGCGCGCGACAGCCTGGCTGCCAGTCGACACCTGCACGGCATAGACAGCCGGCAATGCGAATTGCCCATTGAGATTTTTGCCCAAGCCCCCGACATTTCTATCGACTACGCCCTGCTCGAACGGTCAAGCAAGGTAGCCGTAATTCCCTGCTCACTTGGCTGGAGCGATATTGGCTCTTGGCAGTCCGTGCGTGAACTGCGGCCCAGCGATAAACACGGTAACCAGGTTAACGGCGAGAGCATTCTGCATGACACGCACAATTGTTTTGTCGATGCCCCTGCACGCCTAGTTGGCCTGCTAGGCGTGCATGACTTGATCGTGGTCGACACGGCCGATGCACTATTGATCGCCGACGCTAGTCGAAGCCAAGAAGTCAAACATATTGCCCAGGAACTAAAGCGCCGCGGTCACCACACCTACCGTTTGCATAACACGGTCAGCCGAGTGTGGGGCACTTACAGCGTGATCGAAAACGGCCCACGCTACAAAATCAAGCGCATCGTGGTTCGCCCTGGTGCTGCACTATCACTGCAGATGCATCATCATCGTAGCGAACACTGGATCGTCGTCAGCGGCATGGCCTGCGTAACCAATGGCGAGCATGAGTTTTTACTCGACACCAACCAGTCCACCTTTATTCCGGCAGGGCATACCCACCGACTGAGTAATGCCGGCGTAATTGATTTGGTGATGATCGAAGTGCAGAGCGGCGAGTACCTTGGCGAAGACGATATCGTGCGTTTTGACACCCCGCACAGCGGAGCAGTCCAGTGATAGTCCGCCCACCAGCTCGCCGCTTAGCACCAAGTCAGCTAGGCCTAAGCGGATGCTTGCAACTACACCACAGCTAGCAGTCGCTCCAGATTAGAACAACTCGCTGAAGGGTAAAAAACGCACCGCATCGCCCTCGCTCAGCGTGCTGTTCTCCAGTACTTCGACCAAGCCATCGGCCCAAGCGGCGCTGCGCAGTACGCCTGAGCTTTGGTTTGGGTAGAGGATCGCGCGGCCATTTTCCATGCGTGCACGCAAGTATTCGCGACGTTTGCCGGGCTTGCTCCAGGCAAACCCGGCCGGCACGGCAAAACCCAAGGGTTGTACATCCTCGACGCCCAAACGGCGCAGCAGATAAGGCCTAGCCAGCAAGTTGAAGGTCACCAATGTTGACGCTGGATTACCCGGCAAACCGAGCACCGGAACCCCGCGAAAATATCCGCAGGTCAGCGGCTTGCCTGGTTTGATTGCCAGCTTCCACAGAGTCAGCTCGCCCTCTTCGCGCAGCACTGCACCGAGAAAATCCGCTTCGCCAACCGACACGCCGCCGGTGGATAAGATTAAATCGACCCCGTGCAAACCGGCCAAGGCGGCGCGGGTTTGCTCTAGGTTATCGGGCAAGATGCCGCCATCAACCACACTGCAACCGAGGCGCTGCAACCAACTGATCAATAGTTGTCGATTGCTGTTGTA
>JBBKVZ010000292.1:0-2812 GCA_037968715.1 Pseudomonas sp. | reverse complement strand
ACCTGTAGCTATCAGCCGACGGCCGCCGATGCGCAGTTCGATCTGTCCCGCGAGTCGCCGCTGTGTTTCACCCGCTTAGCGCCGCAGCACGTGGCTAATCAGTTAGCGGCGCTGCTGGCTGGGGAGGACGCATGATGGGTTCTGTAGGGTGGGCTTGCGCCCACCATTATCAATGCACCGCGGACGTTGGGCTGAAGCCCGCCGTCCGCTTGACGCGGACGTCGTGATGCAACTGGCATTTATTCTGTACAAGTATTTTCCCTATGGTGGCTTGCAGCGCGACTTTTTGCGCATTGCTCTGGAGTGCCAGCAACGCGGCCACGCTATTCGCGTGTATACGCCGATTTGGGAGGGCGAGGTCCCCGCCGGTTTCGAAGTGGTGGTGGTGCCGGTCAAGGCGCTGTTTAACCACTGGCGTAACGAGAAAGTGACGATGTGGATCAGCGCTGACTTGGCAAAGCGCCCGGTCGATCGAGTAATAGGTTTTAACAAGATGCCCGGACTGGATGTTTACTACGCCGCCGACGGCTGCTTCGAGGATAAAGCGCAAAACCTGCGCCATAGCCTGTACCGCAAGTTGGGCCGCTATAAGCATTTTGCCGACTTCGAGCGGGCGGTGTTTGGCCGTGACTCGAAAACTGAGATTTTGATGATCTCCGAGGTGCAGCAGCCGCTGTTCGTCAAACATTACGGCACTCAGGCCGAGCGCTTCCACCTGTTGCCACCGGGCATCAGCCAAGACCGCCGTGCGCCGGCCAATGCTGGCGAAATCCGCGCCGAGTTTCGCCGTGAATTCAACTTAGCCGAAACGGATTTACTGCTGGTGCAAATCGGCTCGGGCTTTAAGACTAAAGGTTTGGACCGCAGCCTCAAGGCGCTGGCTGCCTTGCCACCGGCGCTGAAGCAGCGCACTCGTTTAATCGCCATAGGTCAGGACGACCCGTCCACGTTCAAGCTGCAGGTCAAGGCGCTAGGGGTGTCCGAGCGGGTCAGTATTTTCAAGGGCCGCAGCGATATTCCGCGCTTCTTACTGGGTGCCGACCTGCTGATCCATCCGGCCTACAACGAAAACACTGGCACGGTACTGCTGGAAGCGCTAGTGGCCGGCTTGCCGGTGCTGGTCAGCGCCGTGTGCGGCTACGCCCATTACATTGCCGATGCCGATTGCGGTCGGGTGCTGAGCGAGCCGTTTAGCCAGGCGCAGTTTAATCAGCAATTAGCGGCGATGCTCAGTGACGATGCGGCACGCGCCGCTTGGGGCGTTAATGGCCTGGTTTTTGCGGCCAGTGCCGATCTGTATTCCATGCCGCAGCACGCGGCCGATGTGATAGTGGCGGAGCTGGCATGAAGTTGCAGTTGAGTGAACCGTTCAAAACCCTATGGGCCGGCCGCGATGCCTTTGCCTGCGCCGAGGCGTTGCAAGGGCAGGTATACCGCGAGCTGGAAGGCCGCCGTACGCTGCGCACTGAGGTTGCGGGGCGCGGCTATTTCGTCAAAATTCACCGCGGCATTGGTTGGGGCGAGATCATCAAAAATCTGCTTACTGCCAAGTTGCCGGTGCTCGGCGCCGAGCAAGAGTTAATCGCCATCCAGCGCCTGCGTGAGGTTGGCGTGCCGAGCATGACCGCCGTGGCCTTTGGTGCCCGCGGGGGCAATCCGGCGGCGCAGCATTCGTTTATCGTCACCGAAGAGCTGGCCCCCACCATCAGCCTGGAAGACTTCAGCCGCGATTGGCCCCAGCAACCGCCGGCGGTCAAGCTCAAACACGCGCTAATCGCCGAGGTGGCGACGATGACCGGCCGCATGCACCGCGCCGGGGTTAATCACCGCGACTGTTATATCTGCCACTTCTTGCTGCACACCGACACACCGGTTACCGCCGAAGACTTCAAGCTGTCATTGATCGACCTGCACCGCAGCCAAGTGCGTACGGCAGTACCACGGCGCTGGCGTGACAAGGATCTGGCCGCGTTGTATTTCTCGATTATGGATATCGGCCTGAGCCGTCACGATAAATTGCGCTTTGTTAAGGCCTATTTCGCCGAGGCTCAAGGCCTGCTCAACTTGCGGCAGGTGCTGCGCGATGAGGCACCTTTGTTGCTGCGCCTCGAGGCCATGGCGGCAAAACTCTATGCGCGCAAGCAGCGCTATGGTGGGAAGCTCTAATGGCGGGTTGGACGCTGGCCGCCGAGTTCAGTGCCTTGGCCGCCGATTTCGGCAGCTTAGAGGCGGTGTTCGCCTTGCAGGGTGAGCCCATTACCCGCGACCCCTTGTCCGAGGTGATCCGCGTTGAGCGCGCGGGCGTGCGCTATTACGTCAAACGTTACTGGGGCGCAGGCAAAGGTTTGCGCCGCTATGTGGGCCGGCCACGGGTTAAGGCTGAGTGGCAGAACCTCAAGCACTTCGACAAATGGGGGGGCGCCACCCCAGTGATCGCGGCCTATGGTTTGGAGCGCAAGCTGGGTGCCTTTGTCCGTGGTGCGCTGATTACCCGTGAGCTGCAAGGCACTGAGGACTTGGCGTCGTTGGCACTGCGCAACGATCCGCGCCTAGCGGACCGCCAGTGGGTCGATGCCATCAGCCAGCAATTGGCGCAAGCGACGCGAACTCTGCATGACCGGCACTTCACCCATAATGATTTGAAGTGGCGCAACCTACTGGTTAATCCTCAGGCGCAGTTGTTTTTTATCGATTGTCCATCGGGTAGTTTTTGGTGGGGGCCGGTGCTTAGTTATCGCATTGTGAAAGATTTGGCCTGCCTAGATAAAGTCGCCAAATTGCAGCTATCGCGCACCCAACGCTTACGCTTTTA
>JBBKVZ010000291.1:0-8459 GCA_037968715.1 Pseudomonas sp. | reverse complement strand
CTCTTCCAGATTCTGCTTGGCCAGCGTCAGGCTGTACGGATCGAACTCAGTGGCGCGGGCCGGGTAGTCCTTGCGTAGCGGGTGACCTTCCCAGGTCGGCGGCATCATGATGCGGGTTAGGTGCGGGTGGCCGGGGAAATCGATCCCGTACATGTCCCACACTTCACGCTCGTACCAGTTGGCGTTCGGCCAGATATTGGTACAAGTAGGCAGGCTCAGGTCGTTCTCCGACAAAGCCACCTTAATCATTACGTCGCTATTTCGCTCGATCGACAGCAGATGATAGAAAACGCTGAAGTCGGCATTCGGCAGGCCCCGACGCTGGGTGCGCAGGCGCTCATCGACACCGTGCAGGTCGTAAAGCATGACGTAAGGCTTGGGCAGCTGACGCAGGAACGTCAGCACCTCAATGATTCGTGCACGAGCCACCCACAATACGGGCATGCCCGTGTGGGTTGATTGCACGGTGAAGCTCTCCGCGCCAAAGCGCGAATTGAGTTCGACAACCACATTTTGGTCGTCAGCCTTGTAAGGCGGGATGTACAGAGCGCTGTCTGCGGTCATAGTCTCGGTCGCTATCGGTCAACGTAAAGTATGAAAGGCTTTATGCAGCAAAAGGCCGCTATCAGACTTCGTCGGGGCTACGTAGGTTAGTGACCGCAATCCGTTGTTCGCGGCGCTGCTCTTTTTGCGATGGCATATCTGCGCGGTATACACCTTGCTCACCGACCACCCACGACAGGGGACGGCGCTCTTGACCAATCGACTCTTGCAATAGCATCAGTGCTTGCAGAAAGGCTTCAGGACGCGGTGGGCAGCCCGGCACGTAAACGTCTACGGGCAAGAATTTATCCACCCCTTGAACGACCGAGTAAATGTCATACATGCCGCCAGAGTTAGCACAGGCACCCATTGAGATGACCCACTTCGGTTCCAGCATCTGCTCATAGAGGCGCTGGATGATCGGGGCCATTTTGATGAAGCAGGTGCCAGCGATCACCATGAAATCAGCCTGACGCGGTGATGCGCGAATCACTTCTGCACCAAAGCGGGCGATGTCATGCGGCGCAGTAAATGCCGTAGTCATTTCCACGTAGCAGCAGGACAGACCAAAGTTGTACGGCCACAAGGAATTCTTACGTCCCCAATTGACCGAGGTATTCAGTACGTCTTGCAGTTTGCCCATGTAGATGTTGCGGTGTACCTGGCCTTCTAGCGGATCGGGAACCATCTCCCGGTCGCCGATCGGATACTGCTCATTGGGCGCATCCGGGTCGATCTTGGTGAGTTTGTATTGCATCGCCAAAGCCTCATTGTTTTAGCTTTTCTTGCCGCTTGCGACGACTCTCGGGAGCCCAGTCAAGAGCACCGATACGCCAAAGGTAGACAAGGCCAGCCAACAGAATTGCTATAAAAAGAGTAGCTTCTATAAAGCCAGACCACCCGTTCTCACGAACAGATACTGACCAAGCAAAGAGAAATAAGGCTTCAACGTCGAAAATCACGAAGAGCATCGCGACCAGATAAAATTTTGCCGACATGCGCAAGCGAGCGCTGCCAGTGGGTAGCATGCCGGATTCGAAGGGTTCGTTTTTGCTGCGGCCAATAGCTTTACTACCGAGCAGGCTGGAAACGCCCAGCATAAAAGCGATCAGGGCAAAAACACCCAACAGAAACAACGCAAATGCCCAGTTGTGGGCCAATAAAGCTGTGGCTTCGTTCATATTGCTGTCCTCGCGACGCTGCTGGTTATTGCGTAAGACATTACAAAATCACTGTAAGTGTCTGTGGCGTAACGAAAACAGGTCGTAAAAAATTTTCGCAATTCTACCCGTCCTAGGACGTGTAAGTAAATTTTTCTAAGGAGGTAGTTTGTTCGATCAGTCAAAAATGCACTGTAAATTATCCTAAGCGTATCGGGCTTGCTTAGAAGCGCCAGTTATTGCGCGCATTTGTCGAGAATAGGCTGCTTGCAACGGATTACTCAAGAGCAGGGTGCGGGTGACGCTAAAATCCAGACAAAAATAAACCCCGGTATCGCTACCGGGGTTTATTCGGACAACTTATCTAGTCTGCGCGCTAGCCCAGACTAGGCGAGCCAGTGGCTATTAGCTGAACTGGTTCATGGTGTTGTCTTTGCCGCCAGCCTTCAGAGCAGCTTCGCCAGCGAAGTACTCTTTGTGCGCATCACCCAAGTCGGAACCGGACATGTTCTGGTGCTTAACGCAGGCGATACCTTGACGGATCTCCTCACGTTGAACGCCTTTCACGTAGGCCAACATGCCCTGATCTGCGAAGTACCCTTTGGCCAAGTTGTCGGTAGACAGCGCGGCGGTGTGGTAAGTCGGCAGAGTGATCAGGTGGTGGAAGATGCCGGCCTGAGCAGAAGCGTCACGCTGGAAGGTGCGGATGCTTTCGTCAGCGATCTGAGCCAGCTCTGTTGCATCGTAATCAACGCTCATCAGCTTGGCGCGGTCGTAGGCGGAAACGTCTTTGCCTTCGGCAGCGAAGTTGTCGAATGCCTGCTGACGGAAGTTCAGCGTCCAGTTGAACGATGGGCTGTTGTTGTAAACCAGCTTGGCGTTCGGGATGGTTTTACGAATTTCGTTAACCATTTCTGCAATCTGGCCGACGTGTGGCTTCTCGGTTTCGATCCACAACATGTCAGCGCCGTGCTGCAAGGACGTGATGCTGTCCAGTACGCAGCGTGCTTCACCGGTGCCAGCGCGGAACTGGAACAGGTTAGACGGCAGACGCTTAGGACGCAGCAGTTTGCCGCCACGGTTGATCACGACGTCGCCGTTCTGCATTTCAGCAGCGGAAACTTCTTCGCAATCCAAGAAAGCGTTGTACTGGTCGCCCAGATCGCCCGGCTCTTTGGTCACGGCGATTTGCTTGGTCAGGCCAGCACCCAGGGAGTCGGTACGCGCAACGATAACGCCGTTGTCGATGCCCAGCTCAAGGAACGCGTAGCGAACAGCGTTGATCTTGGCGAGGAAGTCGGAGTGAGGAACGGTAACCTTGCCGTCCTGGTGACCGCACTGCTTCTCGTCAGAAACCTGGTTTTCGATCTGGATGCAGCAAGCACCCGCTTCGATCATCTTCTTGGCCAGCAGGTAGGTCGCTTCAGCGTTACCAAAACCGGCGTCGATGTCAGCAATGATCGGCACAACGTGAGTTTCGAAGTTGTCGATCTGCGCCTGGATTTCAGCAACCTTGGCTTTGTCGCCAGCGGTGCGAGCGTCATCCAGAGCTACAAACAACAGGTCCAGTTCACGTGCGTCAGCCTGGCGCAAGAAAGTGTACAGCTCTTCGATCAGCGCAGACACGGAGGTTTTCTCGTGCATGGACTGGTCAGGCAAAGGACCGAACTCAGAGCGCAAAGCAGCAACCATCCAGCCGGACAGGTACAGGTAGCGCTTGTTGGTGGTCTTGAGGTGCTTCTTGATAGAGATCAGCTTCTGCTGACCAATGAAACCGTGCCAGCAACCCAGAGATTGGGTATAGACAGAGGAGTCGGCGTCGTATTCAGCCATATCCTTGCGCATGATGGCAGCGGTGTACTTGGCAACGTCCAGGCCGGTCTTGAAGCGGTTCTGCGCACGCATGCGAGCCACGGATTCTGGGTTGATAGCGCTCCAGCCACTACCTGCTTGTTCTTTCAGCTCGGCAGCTGCTTTGATGTCGTTTTGATAAGCTGACATGGTCCATCCTTCAAAGTTTGCGTTAGGTTCAGCACGATTTGTCGACCCATGCCCCGCTGGCCGCAACACCGCTTAAACAAAGTTTGACTAGTAAAGGAGGAAACTGGAGAAATGCCAAGGAGGGAGGATGACAAGTGCGACAAGCGGCAAATTTCACATAAATAACGTTACCGTTATTGCGAAATCAATGCTGCTTAACACCCATTGTCTAGGTTAAATCGCTTCCCCGTCCCTCAGGACAACTTTCGTTCCAGTCGCCACCTCGTCAAACAGCTTTGTGAGCGGTAAAGACACGTGTCTGGCCGTTGGTATAGGCTTCGACTCGGAGACCTGGTTTAGGCCTCTGGCTAGCGGGAGCGACGCAATGATGAGACTTCAGGTTTTATAAGTCAATGAGGTGTAGTGTTTTTTTTGGCGCACTACATATCCTGATTCATCACGGAACAGCTCAATTCACACGCTCCACCATGAGCCGTATGCTGCTGCTGGATTGGCGTTGAGTCGAGATGCGCCGCCCGATATCGCCGTCATTACCGGTACTCGCATCATCGAGTCCGCCAACGGTGATCCACTCGCCCAGCCGAGCTGTAACTACGGTATCAGCCCGCTGTACATCGATCACACCCTGATTATTGCGATTCAAACGGTTGTTGTTGGCACTCAATGTGATGGTCGCCATATTGCCGTTAAGTCGTACTGTGGCGTAGAAGCCCTGCGTAACGTCCTGGTACTGGGTTTGTTGCACTACTCGACCGTAGGCGTCTGTTGTGCGGGTGGTGAGTGGCACGCTCTGGCCGCTCTGAATCAGTACCGGATATCCTTCATTTGCGGTGACTTGACGCACTCCATCGCTGGTAGAACGCGTCTGACGGTTAATGATTCTGGCTTGGTTACCGTTTTTGGGGTCGCCGACGATGATGTCGGCAGGTCCTGTGCTGATACGTCCGTCTACTTGGTAGCCGCGCTCTACGCCGCTGCTGCCTCCGCTATTTGAGACACTGATGAGCAGACGCGATGGCTGCTTGTCGATCTGGCTAAGGAGTGCCTTTATTTCAACAATACGGGCTGGCTCGGCGCGAATCAGTAGTTGATTGCCGTAGGCTGAAACGCGCTCATCAGAGCGCAGCATAGGCTGTATGGCCGGGATGACGTCTTCTGCCATGTTGTACCCCAGCGGCACGATTTCAGTGGTAGGCGCGGCATTGGCGTAGAGCACGACAATTGAAAGACACATCCAGCTAACGAGTTTGATGACAAAGCGCGGTTTCATAGCAGGAATCTCCGAATGGCGGGATCGCTCTGGCTGCTGGCCCAGAGCTCGTCAAACTGGCTAGCCCAACGTTTGACCTGATCAGGCGTGTGGTGGCGTACAAAGCCTTCGCGCAGCCGGCTATCGGGCAGCATGAGAAAGCCTTCTGCGTCTGTCATTAGCTGCACATACTTGTGATTCATTAGTTCGGGATGCTGACAGCGTATTTCGCACAGACTCGGGAAGCGATGGGCAAGGCTGAGTAATGTGCGCTTTTGCAGAAATTCGCTGTCGACACGTTGTAGCAATATCTGGATTTTGGCTTTTGGATCACGTGCAATAAGGCGTTCGCAGGCGCTAATGAAGTCAATACGGTTGAATAGCCATCGCGCCTGTTCGGGTGAGTAGATGCGCAGTCTGCGGCGGCATTGATCCACCAGCGTGGCAGCCTGCAAGGGCGCGTCAGCCTCGCCAATACCCGCCAGGCCGGTGGAATCAAAGCTCGGGGAAGGTAATTCCTGCTGGGTCACCTGCGGGTTATATATCTCGAAGCGTCCAGGTGAGTTGAACTCGATATCAGGCAAGTCCGTTTCAACTTGATCGTTTGCCTGCCAGCACATGTCCTGGTGGGGGATTCCTGCGTCTAGGTATTCAGCCGAGCAAACGCTAAAGCCCAGCTTGTTGTAAAAATCCGTGGCTTGAGTTTGCGCAGAAAGGTTTAGCTCCTGCATGCCCGAGCTGTGAGCATGCCTGATGATGTGCTGCATCAGCTCGGCTCCCAGACCTTTACTGCGATGCTCAGAAAGCACGGCTACCCGACCGATGTGACCGTCGCCAAGCAGGCGAGCGGTCGCCACGGGTTCCTGCTGGTAAAACAACAGGAAGTGGGTCGCGCCTTCGTCCTGCGAATCCCACTCCATGTCCTCCGGCACGTGCTGTTCGTCGATAAACACCTGTTGCCGGATATCCCTTAATACCTTGCCGTCTACCCAGGCAACGGTAGTGATGTGTATCTCATTCATCATCCCTCTCCAACAGGAGATACCCCTTATCCAGTAATTGTTCCAATAGTTCAATTGCTCCAGCGTCTTGCTGCCATTGCTCCAGCGCCTCTGGTGACAAGTAACTCTGATTGCAGATCAGCTGCACCAGGGCCTTTAGTTCGCCGGGCACCCGGCAATGTTCGCCGGAGGCAAAAAGCTCAATTTCGCTACTCTCAGTGACGCGGTAAGCCAGCCTGACGCAAGGGTTGTGAATCAACCCGTACCCAGCATTGAGACCGGCTAGTAAATCAGCATCGTCATCGATGTAGTTTTGCGCTAGTTCCGGGTACTTGGCCTCGGTCATGTGGCGGCCAAACCAAGTGGCTAATGCTTCCTTATTTTGGACCAGCTCAAGAATGCTTTGTTGCAGACGATCAATCGATTCCGGATCAATGGCAGCGGGATCTTGTGGCTGTTTGAGACCTGCATCACTGTAACGGACGTCTTCGCTCAATTGATGAGCAAGGTAATCAGTGAAATGCACCAGCACTTCTTGGTGGCTGGGGGCACGAAAGCCGATGGAGTAAGTTAAGCAATCGGTTTCGGCAATACCGTCATGGGCGATGCCGGGCGGGATATAAAGCATGTCGCCGGGTTCAAGCACCCACTCATCCTGACACTCAAAGTCCCGCAGAATGCGCAGATCAGGATTGTCCTGTAAGGCGCTTTCACTGGTGCAGTGCTGGCCGACGCGCCAGCGACGCTTGCCTTCGACTTGCAGTAAAAACACGTCGTAGTTGTCGAAATGCGGCCCGACACCGCCACCCGGCGTGGCATAGCTGATCATGACATCGTCAACGCGCCAGCTCGGTAAGAAGCGGAAGCGTTGCAACAGCTCGGCAACCTCGGGCACAAATTGGTCCACTGCCTGTACTAGTAGCGTCCAGTCTTGCTCCGGCAACTGTTTGTAATCTTCGTCGCTGAATGGCCCCCGACGAAGCTCCCAAGGATGGCTGCCATTTTTGATGATAATGCGTGACTCAACCTCTTCTTCCAGAGAGAGACCGGCCAGCTCGTCAGGTTCCACCGGGCTGCTGTAGTCAGGAATGGCCTGACGAATCAGTAGCGGTTTACGTTGCCAATACTCACTGAGAAAACGCTCTACGCCTACATCACCGAGTAACGCGTCAAATTCTGAACTCATGTTATGCAATCCTGAAATAGCAAACGCCCGGAAGACCCGGGCGTTATGGTGCGATGCTTAAAAGTGGATCTGAATTCAAAGCCTAGCCGGTCGTTGACCAATAACCAGCCAATGGATTGGTATCCAGTTACCCACGCTAAAAATTAAATACGTTTCGCTTGTTCTACCGCGCTGCCGATATAGTTGGCAGGCGTCAGGCTTTTCAGTTCCTGCTTGGCTGCATCAGGGATATCCAGCCCTTCGACGAACTCCAAAAGAGCCTCAGGGGTAATGCCCTTGCCGCGGGTTAGATCTTTGAGCTTCTCATAGGCATTCTCTACACCAAAACGACGCATGACAGTCTGAATCGGCTCAGCCAACACTTCCCAGCAGTTGTCGAGGTCTTCAGCAATGCGCTTAGCGTTCAGCTCCAGCTTGCTGATGCCCTTCAGTGACGACTCGTAGGCAATGACGCTATGGGCAAAGCCGACGCCCAAATTGCGCAACACAGTGGAGTCGGTCAAGTCGCGCTGCCAGCGAGAGATCGGCAGCTTACTTGCCAGGTGCTGCAGGATGGCGTTAGCGATGCCCAGGTTACCTTCGGAATTTTCGAAGTCGATCGGGTTAACCTTATGCGGCATGGTGGACGAACCAATCTCGCCGGCGATGGTTTTTTGCTTGAAGTAACCAAGCGAAATATAACCCCAAATGTCGCGATCAAAGTCGATCAAGATGGTGTTAAAGCGCGTTACAGCATCGAACAGCTCAGCGATATAGTCGTGCGGCTCGATTTGCGTGGTATAGGGGTTGAAGTCCAGCCCAAGGGTATTTTCGATAAAGTTCTTTGCGTTGGCTTCCCAATCGACATCGGGGTAGGCCGACAGGTGTGCATTGTAGTTGCCCACCGCGCCGTTGACCTTGCCCAGCAGAGGGATGCTTTCCACCTGCTTGATCTGGCGTTCGAGACGGTACACCACGTTTGCTAATTCTTTGCCCAAGGTGGTGGGGGAGGCAGGCTGACCGTGGGTGCGTGACAACATCGGGACAGCTGCATGTTCCACCGCAAGAGCACGGATGTTATTGGCGATCTGGCGCATCAGCGGCAGAAGAACATCATCGCGGCCGGCACGCAGCATGAGCGCATGCGACAGGTTGTTGATGTCTTCGGAAGTGCAAGCAAAGTGGATAAACTCACTCACCTTCTCCAACTCCGGCAGCCTTTTGGCCTGCTCCTTCAGCAAATATTCTACGGCCTTCACATCGTGATTGGTGGTGCGTTCGAACTCTTTAATGCGCTCGGCGTGAACCATATCGAACTGCTCTGCCAGCACATCGAGAAG
>JBBKVZ010000290.1:0-9002 GCA_037968715.1 Pseudomonas sp. | reverse complement strand
CGGCTATTTATTGGTGACAAAGAAGGTCTGCAACTATATAGGGCTGGCGGTTTTTTTTCATCCGCGCAAGCACTCGGGTAGGATAGCGGCACGTTTAAGTCCGTCATTTTGGAGAGTTTGTTATGGGCCTTGTGACCCGCGAAGCGGTGGAAGCAGCACTGCGTCAGTACACCGATCCGCATTTGAATCAAGATCCAGTCAGTGCCGGCTGTGTGCGCGAGATTGATATTCAAGGTGGCAAGGTGCGCGTGCGCCTGCAATTAGGCTATGCCGCCGGCTTGTTTAAGAATGGTTGGGCGCAGTTGCTGCAGGTGGCGCTGGAGAATCTTGATGGGGTTGAGGCTGCCACTGTGCAGGTCGATTGTGTGATCGAGGCGCATCAAGGTCAGGGCCAAGTGCCGGCGCTGAATAATGTGAAAAACATCATTGCGGTGGCGTCGGGTAAAGGTGGTGTGGGTAAGTCCACCACCGCCGCTAACCTGGCGTTGGCGCTGGCTCGCGAGGGTGCCAAGGTCGGTATTTTGGATGCGGATATCTATGGGCCGAGTCTGGGCATTATGTTCGGTATCCCGGCCGGCACACGCCCGCAGATCAAAGAGCAAAAGTGGTTTGTGCCGATCCAGGCCCATGGCATTGAAGTTATGTCGATGGCCTTTTTGACCGACGACAATACCCCGATGGTTTGGCGCGGTCCGATGGTCTCGGGTGCTTTGCTGCAATTAGTCACGCAAACCGCGTGGAGTGATCTGGACTATTTGGTGGTCGATATGCCGCCGGGTACTGGCGATATCCAGCTGACCTTGGCGCAAAAAGTGCCCGTGGTGGGGGCAGTCATCGTAACGACCCCACAAGACCTAGCATTGCTGGATGCCCGAAAAGGCGTTGAGATGTTTCGTAAGGTTAATATTCCGGTGCTGGGCGTGGTCGAGAATATGGCGGTGCACATCTGCTCAAACTGTGGGCATGCCGAGCACTTGTTCGGTGAGGGCGGTGGCTCGCGCCTGGCTGAGCAGTATGGCGTGGAACTATTGGCCTCAATGCCGCTGTCGATGCTGATTCGTGAGCAGGCGGACAATGGCAAGCCGACCGTAGTGGCTGAGCCGGAGTGTCAGATTTCTATGGTTTATCAGGAGCTGGCCCGTTTGGTGGGTGCGCGTATTGTGCGCTTGGCTGCAGATGCGCAGGCATTGCCGAACATTGTAATTAGCGACGATTAATTGGGTTGCGACTTGCTCGGTAGCTAAGCTGCCGAGCAAGGCAAAGCAGGTGTGGCTAAATCGCAGACATAAAAAAACCCCGCTCGTGAGCGGGGTTTTTCTTGATTCAGTGCAAGTTAGATAACTTGAACTTCCTCAGCCTGCATGCCTTTCTGGCCGCGGGTTGCTACGAAAGAAACCTGTTGGCCTTCTTTCAAGCTTTTGAAGCCATCGCTCTGGATAGCTTTGAAGTGTACGAACAAGTCGTCACCAGATTGTGGAGTGATGAAGCCGAAGCCTTTTTCATCGTTGAACCACTTAACGGTGCCAGTTTGACGATTCGACATGGTGTATCTCCTAAAACAAATTAATTTACAGCCCTAGACAAGCAGAGGCCAAGACTGAGTGCAAAGAGTAAAAGGAGTCGAGCGATGATTGGATCGAAATTCAACATCAAGAAGCGATTCGCGGTGACACATGCAACACAGTCAGCAAACAATACCCGCTTTTTCCGTACAGTGCTAATTAATTTGTTCACCTTTTGCATTTTCTGGTGAGTAACACCGCTGGTTACTCTGCCAGACTGATGCATCGCTAGGCTTTGAACCGCGCCGGCAGCCCGGTAAGATGGGCCACTGATTACTTACTTCCTTATATAGGCGCCGCCATGAGCATTAAATCGGATAAGTGGATTCGCCGCATGGCCCAGGAGCACGGCATGATTGAGCCCTTCGTAGAGCGCCAAGTGCGCGCGGAGGGCGCTCAAGCGCTGATCTCTTACGGGGTTTCGAGTTATGGCTACGACGTGCGCTGCGCTGACGAGTTCAAGGTGTTCACCAACATTAATTCGGCCACTGTGGACCCGAAGAATTTTGATGAGAAAAGCTTTGTCGACGTTAAAAGCGACGTGTGCATCATCCCGCCGAACTCGTTTGCCTTGGCGCGCACGATCGAGTTTTTCCGCATTCCACGTAACGTACTGACTATCTGCCTGGGTAAAAGCACCTACGCGCGCTGCGGTATTATCGTCAACGTCACCCCGCTTGAGCCTGAGTGGGAAGGTCACGTGACTTTGGAATTTTCTAATACCACCACCTTGCCGGCCAAGATTTACGCCAATGAAGGCGTGGCACAGATGTTGTTTTTTGAGTCTGACGAAGAGTGTGAGGTGTCCTACAAAGATCGCGGCGGCAAATATCAGGGTCAGCTGGGTGTGACCTTGCCTAAGGCTTGAATACCTTGCAGCCGTAAAAAAGCCGGGATAGCCCGGCTTTTTTACGGCTGCAATTTCTCCACTGCTTATTCTAGCGTGACGAGATTCTGTGGCTGGCCAGTGGCCCAGCAAGCGATATTTTGTAACGTTATTTGGGCGATGGCGGCCAGCGCTTCGTGGGTCAGAAAGGCTTGGTGGGCCGTGACTATGACGTTAGGAAAGGTCAGTAGGCGTGCCAGCACGTCATCTTGCATTGGTTGGTCAGATTGATCCTCAAAGAACACTCCTGCTTCTTCTTCGTAAACATCTATGCCGAGGTAGCCGAGCTGGCCGGTTTTTAAGGCGTCAATCAGTGCTGGAGTATCGACCAGTGCGCCGCGGCCAGTATTGATCAGCATGCTGCCAGGTTGCATCCATGCCAATGATTGTTGGTTGATTAAATGCTGCGTGCTGCTGGTCAGCGGGCAATGCAGGCTGATGATATTGGCTTGCGCTAAGACCTCGCGTAGCGGCAGGTAGCGCACGCCCAATGCTTGCAGTTGTGCGTCGGGGCGTGGGTCGTGAGCGAGCAGTCGGCAGCCAAAACCGAGCATGATCCGCGCAAAGGCGGCGCCAATCTGGCCAGTACCAATAATGCCGATGGTTTTACCGTGCACGTCGAAGCCGATTAAGCCGTGCAGGGAGAAATCGCCTTCGCGGGTACGGTTGAAAGCGCGATGGATGCGTCGGTTGAGCGACAGAATCAATGCCACGGCGTGTTCGGCAATGGCGCACGGCGAGTAAGCCGGCACCCGTACCACGCAAAGCCCCAAGCGTTGTGCTGTGCTGAGGTCTACGTGGTTGTAGCCGGCCGAGCGCAGGGCGATCAGTTGTGTGCCGCCGCTGGCTAAGCGTTGCAGTACGGGGGCCGACAAGTCGTCGTTAATAAAGGCGCATACCACGGCACAGCCTTGGGCCAGTGCTGCGGTCTCCAGAGTTAAATGGCTGTGTTGGAACTCAAGTGCGGCACCTGCTGGTAATGACGCAGCATTAAAGCTGTCACGGTCATACGCCTGGCAGCTGAATAAAATTATGCGCATTCACGGCTCTCCAAGTGGGCTATTGGCAAGGCTCAGGCCTGAACTGCGGTTTCGCTGAGCAGGCGCTGGATAGCCAGATCCAGCTCATCAAGTGCCGCCTCGGCCAGCGGTGAGTCTTGCTTGAGTAAGCTCTCGCAATGCTGACAGCAGGCGCGCAGTTGCGGCACACCGCAATAACGGGTAGCGCCATGTAGACGGTGGACGCGCTCCAGCAAAGCCTCGCGGGCATTGTTAGCGCGGGCTTCTTGCAGGGTTAGGCGATCAATTTCCAGTGAGTCAAGCAGCATCCGCAGCATGTCGGCCGCCAAGTCGGCTTTGCCGGCCGCCAGTTGCAGGCCTTCGGCGTGGTCAAGCACGCTGAGATTGTGGGTTTGTGCGGGAAGGTCGGTTTTTCGTGCTGGGCCAAAATGGCGCAGCGCGAGGCCCGTCCACTTGAGTACCACTTGGGCCAGTTGGCGTTCATTAATCGGTTTGGTCAGGTAGTCATCCAGGCCGTTTTGCAGCAGTGCGTGCTTTTCGCTGGCCAGTGCGTGGGCGGTTAGCGCGACGATGGGCAGATGAGCGCGACCCTGCTCGGCCTCCCAGTGCCGAATGGCGCTGGTGGTTTGCCGGCCATCCATGCCGGGCATTTGGATGTCCATAAACACTAGGTCGTACTCTTCCTGCTTAACGGCGTCTAGCGCGGCATAACCGCTTTCGACTGCATCGACCCGTGCGCCTTGGTCTTGGAGCAGTGTTTTGACCAGCAGTAGGTTGGCTGGGTTGTCGTCCACGCAGAGAATAAACGGCGCGCGAGTGGGCGGCGGCAGGCTGGCTTCGCGGGCCGGCAGGCGTGGGCCGATTAGCTCGCTGAGAGTGCGTTGCAGCTTGCGCGTGCAGGCTGGCTTGGCTTGTACGCAATATTGCGTGTCAGGCAAAACGGAGTGATACAGCCCCTGTTCGGTTGTTGGTGCCAGCAGCAGAGCCTTGCAGCCGAGGCGGTCAAGTGCGATTAGTTGGCTGAGTACGTACTGCGGGGCAAAGTCTTGCGCGTTAATGCCGAGGACCGCTAAATGAATGGGTTTGGCAGTTTTTTGGCTTTGCTGCACTGCGGCCAACAAGCTGTCGAGGCTGCTGAACAATTGAGCGACTAAGCCGCAGTCTTCAAGTTGATGTTGCAGCGCTTGGCGGGCCAGCTCATGGCTTTCCAAAACAGCTACAGGCTGGCCGAGCAGCGGCGCGCGCGGTAGGTCTTCACTGTCGTCGCGGGCTTTTGGCAGGCGCAAGCTGATCCAGAATTCCGAGCCCTCGCCCGGTGTGCTGGCAACGCCGATTTCGCCGCCCATCTGTTCAATCAAACGCTTGGATATCACCAAGCCCAAACCAGTGCCGCCGGACTGGCGCGAGAGTGAGTTGTCGGCCTGGCTAAACGCCTGAAACAGGGCGCGCAGGTCTTCGTCAGATAAGCCAATGCCACTGTCTTGCACGCTGATGCGCAGTTGCACGTGCTCTTCGCTTTCATCTTCGAGCATGGCGCGGGCGATGATGGTGCCTGAACGGGTGAACTTGATGGCGTTGCTGGCCAAATTGGTGAGGATTTGTTTGAGCCGCTGCGGGTCGCCGATTAGCGTCATGGGCGTGTCGCGATACACCAAGCTGAGCAATTCAAGCTGCTTGGCATGGGCGGCGGGGGCGAGCAGCGTCAGGGTGTCTTGGAGTAGGTCGCGTAGGTTGAATGGAATGTTTTCTAAGACCAGTTTGCCGGCCTCGATTTTGGAAAAATCCAAAACCTCGTTAATGATTACCAGCAGGGTGTCGGCCGATTGGCTAATGGTGTCGAGATAATCTTGTTGGCGTGGGCTCAGTTCGCTTTTTTGCAGTAGGTTGCTGAAACCAATAATGCCGTTTAGCGGGGTGCGAATCTCGTGGCTCATGTTGGCGAGAAACTCAGACTTGAGCCGGCTGTTTTCCAGCGCTTCTTTGCGCGCCATATCCAACTCAATATTCTGGATTTCGATGGTTTCCAGATTTTGCCGCACGTCTTCAGTGGCCTGCTCAATGCTATGTTGCAGCTCTTCTTGGGCATTTTGCAGCGCTTCGGCCATACGGTTGATGCCCGCAGCAAGTTCGTTTAGTTCGTGGCTGCCAAGGGGTTCCAAGCGGGTCTCTAAGTGGCCGTCTTTAAGGCGGGCAACGCTGTGTTTGATTTTTTCCAGCGGGCCGTTGAGCGCGCGGCTAATGCGTGCCGCCATCATGATGCTCGCCAGTAACGCCGCGAAGACCAACAATAGGCTGGTTAATAAGTTGCGATAACCCTGCAGCAAGGTGCCTTCGTGCGACAGTTCGAGTTCAACCCAGCCGAGTATTTGCTTATTTGCCTTCGCCGTCGGTGCAGCGGTCGTGGGCGCGGAGCTGGCAAACACCGGCAGCAAAAAGCGGCTGGCCAGGTGATTGCTTAGCACGTTCATCTGGGTGCTGCTGGTGCTGCTGGGTGCTGGGTTGAGCATGTTGGGGCCGGCATGCGCGCGCAGACTGTGTTGTGCATCGAGAATACGCACGGAGCGGACGTCGGGTTGTTCTAGGGCGTCGTCGGCGATTTGCGTCAGTGCTCTGCTGTTGTCCTCTGTCAGGGCCGGTATCGCCATTGCCACCAAGTGGCTGCTGATCATCTGGCCGCGTTGCAGTAGTTGTGCCTGCAAGTCGGATAAATGCATCCAGGTAAAATAGCCCCCGAGAGCCAGTGCTAAAACGCAGCTGGGCAGCAGTGATAGCAGCAATACGCGGCTTTTAAGGCCTAATTCCTTGAACACCGGTGGCTCCTTATTTGGGCGATTAAAGCGGTTATCGCTGCCAGTGTAACCGCTGATTTTGCTGCGGCAACCGGTGGCAGCGAGGCGCTTAAATTAGCCGAAACAAACTCGGCGTTAGCGGTGATAGGGGGCGCGGCGGTTTGCCGTTATCATAGGTGTCTATTTTTGCCGTGCGGATTGTTTTGCGCCATGACCATGCTGCTTACCTCTGACCCGTTTCCGACCATTGCTGATTGCATCGGTCAGACTCCACTGGTGCGCTTGCAGCGCCTGCCTGGAGTAACCTCAAATACCCTGCTGGTGAAGCTTGAAGGCAATAATCCCGCCGGTTCGGTGAAAGATCGCCCGGCGTTGTCGATGATTGCTCGGGCTGAATTGAGCGGTGCCATCGTCCCAGGCGACACGCTGATTGAAGCCACGTCGGGGAATACCGGAATCGCCTTGGCGATGGTCGCGGCCATCAAGGGTTACCCGATGGTGCTGATCATGCCGGCCAACTCAACGGCTGAGCGTAAGGCGGCGATGACCGCTTACGGCGCCCAGTTGATTTTGGTCGACAGCATGGAGGGCGCACGTGACTTGGCTCTGCAGATGCAGGCCGAAGGGCGCGGCAAGGTGCTTGATCAGTTTGCCAATCTGGATAACCCCGAGGCTCACTACCTAGGCACCGGGCCGGAAATCTGGCGGCAAACGCACGGGCGTGTTAGCCACTTTATTAGTTCGATGGGTACCACCGGCACCATCATGGGCGTGTCGCGTTATCTGAAAGAGCAAAACCCGGCGGTGCAGATTATCGGTTTGCAGCCAGAAGATGGCGCTTCTATCGCCGGTATTCGCCGCTGGCCAACCGAGTATTTACCGAAAATATATCAAGCCCAGCGGGTCGATCGCATTATCGATATGGCCCAACTGGAAGCTGAAACCGTGATGCGCCGCCTTGCCCGCGAAGAGGGTATTTTTTGTGGTGTGTCTTCGGGTGGCTCGGTCGCGGCGATGCTGCGTCTCTCGGCCGAAGTTGAAAACGCCGTTTTGGTGGCGATTATTTGTGACCGGGGCGATCGTTATTTGTCCACCGGAATCTACGATCTGCCGTCCGAGCAACTGAATACCTTGTCGCCTACTGAGCAACCTTAAACATGGCTAAAAAAGAGCTGAACCTACGCTTCCAACCCAGTGGCGGTGTACGTGCAGCGTCGCTGCCAACAGGCAAAAAACAACGCCTGAGTATTGAGCGGCTGGCTAACGATGGCCGAGGGATTGCCTTTTTCGAGGGGCGTACTTGGTTTGTCTCGGGAGCCTTGCCCGATGAACAGGTTGAAGCGCGGGTATTGAGTGCCCGCAGCCAGGTGGTCGAGGCGCGCACTGAGCGGGTGTTCACGGCTAGCCCGTTGCGCCGCGCCGAACCCTGCTCGCACGCCAAAACGTGCGGCGGCTGCACCTTGCAGCATCTTCCCCATAGCGAACAACTGGCGCTTAAACAGCGCACGTTGGCCGAGCAGTTGTTAAAGGTTGCCGGGCTTACGCCGGATGAGTGGGCAGCGCCCTTGGTCGGCCCCGAGTTTGCTTATCGCCGCCGTGCACGCATCGCCGTGCGCTGGGACCCTAAGGCTCGTCAACTGCAGGTAGGCTTTCGCGCGGCTGCCAGTCAGGACATCGTCGCCATTAGCGATTGCCCTGTGCTGGTACCTTCCTTGCAAACCATTCTGCACAGCCTGCCACAGGTGCTGCGCAGCTTGAAAAAGCCGCAAGCCCTCGGCCATGTTGAGCTGTTTAGTGGCACGGCCAGTGCTGTATTGGTGCGCCATACGGCGGTATTGCCGGAAGACGACCAAGCCCGCCTGCTGGCGTTTTGTACCGAGCATCAGGCTCAACTGTGGTTACAAGGTGTAGATGAGCCGCAACCGTTGCCGGCTGGGCAAAGCTTGGGCTTTGCTCTGGACACTTGGAATTTGCAGTTAGCCTACCGGCCCGGTGATTTTGTCCAGGTCAATGGCCCGGTGAATGAGGCCATGATCGCCCAAGCGCTTGATTGGTTGGCGCCGCAGAGCGATGAGCGAGTGCTGGATTTGTTTTGTGGTCTGGGCAATTTTGCTTTGCCCTTGGCGCAGCGAGTCCGTGAAGTGGTGGCTGTCGAAGGGGTGGCCGCCATGGTTGAACGGGCGCGCTTAAATGCCAGCGCGAATGGTTTGGCTAACTTGCAGTTTTATCAGGCCGACTTAGCCGAGCCGCTGGTGGCCACGACGTGGGCGCGCGACGGTTTTGCCGCCGTGCTGCTCGATCCGCCGCGTGATGGCGCTTGGCACGCCGTGCAACAAATGGCTGCCAGTGGTGCCAAACGGGTGTTGTACGTGTCCTGTAACCCCGCCACTTTGGCTCGCGATGCGGCTGAGCTGGTGCGTCAGGGCTATCGGCTCAAACGTGCCGGGATTCTCGATATGTTTCCGCAAACGGCGCATGTTGAGGCGATGGCGTTATTCGAGGCGAGCTAGGAAGCTCGCTTAATCCGGCTGACTTGATCAGGGTTGGCCGTAGAACACAGCGGCGCGATAGTTGCACTGCGCGCTGCTCAGCAAGGGTAAGCACCGATGGTTCAGGTAAGAGCGCAACAGCCGATCAATGCCGACGGCAGTATCAATCTTGACAGCTGGCTGGACAATGTCCTCAGCCTTGATCCGGCGCTTGATCGCGCCGCCCTGCAAAGTGCCTGCGAGTTTGCCCGCGAGTC
>JBBKVZ010000289.1:0-6744 GCA_037968715.1 Pseudomonas sp. | reverse complement strand
GGCTTAGGCTGGGGTGAGGCCAAGCAGCGTTTGTTTGGCTTGCTCGATAACGAGTTGGGCGAAGCCCGTGAGCGTTATAACGCGCTGATTAATCGCCCGGATGATCTGGAAGATATTCTCCTCGTCGGCGCGGCCAAGGCCCGTGCCGTGGCTACGCCGTTTCTGGCGCAGCTGCGTGAGGCGGTGGGTCTGCGTTCGTTTCGCACCCAGGTGCAAAGTGGCGCCGGTACTAAGAAGAAAGCGGCTAAAAGCGCGCGCTTTGTCAGCTTTCGCGAAGATGATGGCAGCTTTCGTTTCCGTCTCTTGGATGTCAGTGGCGAGCAGTTGCTATTGTCCAGGTGCTTTGCCGATGGCAAGGCGGCCGGTCAGGTGAGTAAGCGTTTGCAGTCGGGCGAGGCGCTGGATTTGCGCGTGCAGGGCGCAGGTTTTGCCCTGTGGTTGGACGCCGAGTGCGTGGCGCACAGCCCGGACTTTGCCGATACCGCCAGCCTTGACGCAGCCATGGCCAGTTTGCGTGATGCGCTAAAGCCACAAGAGTAACGCCGTTTGGTCGCACGCACGGCCTTGCTGATTGCCAATCGGTGGGGTCGTCGCTACAGTGCCGGCCTGTTTTTTAGTCGATATCGCAGGTTCTTTCTTGACGAACATGACCCCTCTTCAGCGCTATCAAGCCGACTTGCAGCGCCCCGATTTCTTTCACGACGCCTCCCAAGAGAACGCCGTGCATCATCTGCAGCGCCTGTACGACGAGCTGGTGGCGGCGCATAAGCACAAGCCTGGGCTGTTTAGCGGCTTGTTTGGTAAAAAACCGTTAGAGCCGGTTAAGGGTTTGTACTTTTGGGGCGGGGTTGGCCGGGGCAAGACCTATTTGGTCGACACCTTCTTTGATGCCTTGCCGTTTAAAGAGAAAACCCGCACGCACTTTCACCGTTTTATGAAGCGGGTGCACGAAGAGTTAAGAACCCTCAGTGGGGAAAAAAACCCCCTGCCGCTGATCGCCAAGCGCTTCGCTGCTGAGACACGGGTGATTTGCTTTGACGAATTTTTTGTCTCGGATATCACCGATGCGATGATTCTCGCCACCTTGCTGGATGAGTTGTTCAAGAACGGCGTTAGTTTGGTGGCTACCTCTAATATCGTCCCCGATGGACTGTATAAAGACGGCCTGCAGCGCGCCCGGTTTTTACCGGCAATTGCCTTGCTGAAAATTCATACCGCCGTGGTGAATGTCGACAGCGGCGTCGACTACCGCTTGCGCGCGCTGGAGCAAGCGGAGTTGTTTCATTGGCCGCTCGATGCCGCCGCCGAAGAAAGCCTGGAAAAGAGCTTCAACAGCTTGCTGCCAGAGCATTGTCAGGTTGAAGAAAATCAAGCGCTGATGATCGAGAATCGCGCCATTGTGGCGCGCAAGGTCGGTGATGATGTGGCCTGGTTTGATTTTCGCGAGCTCTGTGATGGCCCGCGCAGTCAGAACGATTACATCGAGCTGGCAAAAATCTTCCACGCAGTGCTGATTTCTAATATCGAGCAAATGAGTTCGGCCAAGGACGATATGGCCCGCCGTTTCGTCAACTTGGTGGTTGAGTTCTACGATCGCAACGTCAAATTGATTTTGTCCGCAGAAGTCGAGTTGAAAGACCTCTACACCGGCGGCCGATTGGAGTTCGAATTCCAGCGTACCCTGAGCCGCTTGCTGGAGATGCAGTCGCACGAGTTCTTGTCGCGTCCGCACAAGCCCTAATCACCGCGCCTTGAGGTCGAACCCCTCAGGGCTTATCTGCGCGATAAGCTCTGAGTGTTGCCGTGCAGCCGCTATTTAACCGGGTAGCTTTACGCTGTTTATCGCTGTGCAATACTCAGTTCAAAGCGTGTCAGTGATGCTTGCGCGCGGGCACTCTCAAGGGCTTCTATGGCGTTTAGTGGCTTAAGTGCGCTGGCTATTTTGAGTTGGGTTAAGGCTTTTTGCTGTTCGCTAGGCCCGTACACATCAGTCAGGGCGTTGGCGTACTCATAGTAACTAACCGCTAAATCGTCTGTATGGGAAAGGGTCCGGGTAAAGAGCTCTTCCATGCTGTCGCTGCTCACGCCGTAGGTGAGGTGCCCGAGAGTTTTACCAGCTTTATGAATAATGCCGGCGTGAAAGGCGCCGTAGAGTGTTAACGCATAGGGCTGATTGGGTTGTTTAAGCAGCAGGGCATCGAGTTCTTGGGGGATTTGCTGGGTGTAGTTGCGCTTGATCACCACTGCAATGGGCAGGCCTTGCGCCAGTCGGGCCTTGGCATAGATTCGACCAAACATGGCGGCACGGTCGTTATTGATAAACTCCCCGGATTCATCGAAGTAACTGACTACTTGTCCGAGTAATTGATGCCGGCTAGCCCTAGTCGGCGCCTGGTATACCGCATAAATAGTTTGCGCAAACATTGCCGGTATCTTGCCGGCGGCCCCAAGTTTTAGTCCCTCAGTTTTGGCTTGAGCGAAATCGCCGCGAAACAATAAGCGCCACACATTCTGCACGCTAGCGGCGTAACTCTGGCTGCCTTCAGGGGTGCAGCTAAAGTCGCGGTTGCTGGTCATTGGCGTGCTAAAGACGTCGGGATTGCCTTGGCACTGCTGCATTACCCAGGCTGCATCGGGGTAGGGGTAGTCCGGGCCAAAGCCGCGGGTTAGCTGCGGCCAGGCTTGCTGCAGAGTGTCGCCTGGGTAGTCAAAACTACTTTGCTCGTAAGGGAATGCTTGCCAGTTATCTGCGGCTAGGGCGTTGAGGCTGCAGGCGCATAGCAGGCTGATGAGAAGCGAGCGCATAAGGTTAACCTGTTCAAATGGTTGTGCTTAAAGGCTATTGAACGAAGGTTACAGTCTGAGGTGCCGGCGGCAAAAACCAGATCAGTCATGGATTGGCCTGGGTGGCTTGGTGTTTAGCGCTGGCTGGTGCTGAGGTTCATGTCGTTGATCAGTTTATTAGCCAGTTCAACCTCTAGTTTATCCATGGCGCAGTTCGGCGTGGTCTGGCTGGCCAGTTGCAAGTGTTCTAGCGCTTTGTCGCGCGCTTCGTCGCCATATACATAGATGAGGGCGTTGGCATATTCAATATGGGTGATGGCAATGTCGTTGGCTTGCGCGAAGGAGCGCAGAAAGAATTGCTCCATGTCGTAGTCGTCTGCGCCATAGGTGACGCCACCTACAGTTGATCCCACTTTGCGAATGATACCGGCGTGATAGCCGCCGTACAGCGCTAGGGCGTAGGGTTGTAGGCGTTGTTTAAGCAGTGCGGCATCCAGCTCTTTGGGTAACTCGCTGGCGTAGCCACGCTTGAGTGCCACGGCTGTGGGGAGCCCTTCGGCAAGGCGTGCCTTGGCGTAAATACGGCCAAACATGGCAAGCCGATCATTATTAATAAACTCTCCTGAGTCGTCGGTGTAGTCCACTGCCTGCTCAAGCAGGTGGTGTCTGCTGGCGCGCCTAGGTGCAAGAAATAAGGCGTAAATCACTTGGGAAAAGAGCGCCGGAATCTTTCCGGCGGCGCCAAGCTTGAGGCCTTGGGCTTTGGCTTGGGCGAAATCCCCGCGAAACACTAAGCGCCAGACGTCCTGCACTTGTTCTGCATAGGCTTGCGCGCCGTCTGGCGTACAGGTGAAACCCCGGTTACTGGTCATCGGCGAGTCGAAGACTTTGGGGTTGTGTTGGCATTGCTGCAGCACCCACTTGGCGTCTGGAAATGGGTAGTCCGGGCCAAAACCTTTGGTTAGCTTGGGCCAAGCTTTGTGCAGTGCATCGCCTGGGTAATCAAAGCTACTTTGTTCGTAGGGAAAGGGTAGCCAATTGTCGGCAGCTAAAGCGCCAAGGCTGAAGGTACTGAGCAGAGCAAACACAAATTTACGCATGACATTGACCTAGGGGCTGAACACTGATGAGTGTGCTGGATGTTGGGGCTTAACGGCATTCTGGACGCCTAACTGCGGGCATGGCGCACGGCGTTTCCGGGCATGCCCAGAGGCGGTTAAATCGGGTTGTCCGTGCGTTGGGTTTATCGAGGTCATAAAAAAGGGCTGCCGGCGGCAGCCCTAAGGTTTGAGTCGGGCTCAGCGTTGCGCGGAGGCCTTTGTAAATGAGGCTAGAAGTTTTTTCGCATGGGCAACTTCCAGTGCTTCCATAGCGTTGATTGGTTTGATCGCAGCGGCGAGTTGCAGTTGTGCCAGCGCCTTGCTGTGTTCGTCATCGCCATATACGTAAGTCAGGGCGTTGGCGTACTCATAGTGACCAATCGGCAGGTTGTTGGCTTGTTGAAAGGAGCGCTTAAAGAAGCGCTCCATCTTCTCGGGGCTAACGTCGTAGGTCATGCCGCCAACAAAGGTGCCGACTTTGCGAATCACGCCAGCTTGATAGCCGCCGTAAAGGGCTAGGGCGTAAGGTTGGTTAGGCGACTTTTTCAGCAGGGCGTCGAGTTCGTCGGGGATCTGGTTGGTGTAGCCGCGCTTGAGTACCACGGCAATCGACAGCTCTTCGCCGAGGCGTGCTTTGGCGTAAACCCGGCCAAACATGGCCATCGGGTCGGCATTTACCAGTGCGCCGGCTTGGTCGGTGTAGCTAATCACTTCTTCCAGTAATTTTTGCTTGCTGGCTTGGTCGGGCGCCAAGAACAGTGCATAGATTACCTGGGCAAACATCGCCGGTACTTGGCCGCCCACACCGAGTTTGAGGCCGTCGGCCTTGGCTTGGGCAAAGTCACCGCGAAACATCAGGCGCCAGACATCTTGCAGCTTGGCTGCGTAGAGTTCGGCCTCTGCGGGCGTGCCGGTAAAGCCGTTGCCGGCTTGGACGGTTGTTTCCAAAGCTTTAGGGTTTTGCTTGGCCATTTTCATTACCCAGTCGGCATCTGGGAATGGGTAGTTGCTGCCAAAGCCGCGCGTCAGTTGTGGCCAGGCGCTGCGCAGTTTGTCGCCGGAATAGTCGTAGGCGCTTTGATCTTGCGGGAAGGGCTTCCAGTTTTCTTCGGCGACAGCGTTAAGGCTGCACAGGCCGAGCACGGCAAAGAGAAACTTACGCATGGCATAAACCTATTGTTGTTGTTCGATGGGCCCCGCAGGGTCTGCCGATAATAGGGGCTGCTGCGCTGAGTTATACCCATCCTAGGGATGGCGCTGGGCTTTTGTGCGCGAGTTGATTGGGCTGGCGGCTAGTCGTTGTGCTGTTGAAATTGCTTGCGGTATTGATTGGGCGACAGTTCGGCGTGTTGGCGAAACAAGCGGGCGAAGAAGCTGGCGTCGTCGTAACCGACGTCGTAGCTGATGGTTTTGATGCTTTTGCGCGTGGCTGACAACAGGCTCTTGGCGGTTTCGATACGTAGCCTTTGCAGGTAATGCAGGGGTTTGTCGCCGGTTGCGGCTTGAAAGCGCCGCATAAAGTTACGGATGCTCATGCTGTGGGCGCGAGCGACGTCTTCGAAGCGGAACTTGTCGGCAAAGTGCTCTTCAAGCCATTGCTGCACCTGCAGGATGGTTAAGTCTAAATGCAGTTTTTGTCCGCCAAAACCAATCCGTCCCGGACTGTAACTGCGCTGCACCTCGTACAAAATATCGCGGGCCACCGCTTGCGCCACGCTGGCGCCGCAGAAACGTTCAATCAGGTAAATGTACAAATCGCAGGCCGAGGTGGTGCCGCCGGCGCAGTACAGGTTGTCGGCATCGGTCAGGTGCTTTTCTTGGTTGAGTAGTACGCGTGGAAAACGCTGACTAAATTCGCGAAAAAATCGCCAGTAAGTGGTGGCTTCTTTGCCGTCGAGTAGTCCGGCTTTGGCCATCCAGAAAACCCCGGTGGCTTCGCCGCAAATGGCCGCCCCGGCAGCATGTCGCGTGCGCAGCCAATCGAGTATTTGCGGGTAGCGCGCCGACAATGCGTCAAAGTCATCCCAGAAGGCCGGCAAAATAATAATGTCGGCGTCATCTAGACCGCTATCCACAGGGATTATTACGTCGCTAAAGCTGCGAACGGCGAGGTCGTCTGGGCTGACCAGATGAATTTCAAATGAGGGGGTTAGTCCGCGACCCTGTTGTTTGCCATAGCGCAAACTGGCCATGTGAAAGAAGTCTTTAGCCTGCAGCAAAGTCGAGGCAAACACCCCTTCTGTGGCCAGAATGCTCACGCGCCTGAGTGGTGTCGCTGATAAAAGGCTCATAAATTATTCTTATTTAATTAAAGCGGCGGGTAAATGGCCATGTTGCGGCTGAATCGTCTTATTTATTGGCCGATGTGTCCAGTGTGAAGGGTGCATTACTGTCCTACAGTCGATGCTCAGTGTTTTTCGTCGTCCACTCTTCGCTTAGGTGTTGTCATGATTCCAAGAACTATTTTCAATTCTGAGCACGAACAATTTCGCGACAGTGTGCGTAAATTTCTTGAGCAAGAGGCAGTACCTTTCCATGCGCAGTGGGAAAAAGACGGTCACATTGATCGTGCGCTGTGGAATAAAGCTGGGGAGGCTGGAATGCTCTGCTCGCATCTTCCTGAAGAGTACGGCGGCATGGCCGCCGACTTCCTGTTTAGCACCGTGGTGATCGAGGAAATTGGCCGGCTGGGTTTGACTGGAATTGGCTTTTCCCTGCACTCCGACATTGTCGCGCCGTACATCCTGCATTACGGCTCTGAGGCGTTAAAACTCAAGTACCTGCCGAAATTGGTCTCGGGTGAAATGGTCACAGCCATAGCCATGACCGAGCCTGGCGCCGGTTCGGATTTGCAGGGGGT
>JBBKVZ010000288.1:0-12495 GCA_037968715.1 Pseudomonas sp. | reverse complement strand
TCTACGACCGCCAGTTTAAAAGCTAAGGTGTAGTCGCGCTGACTGCGCTTTTTTCCCGTATCCATTGAGTCCTCCTGAAAATAGGTCAGAAGGTGTAAACCTTATTCAGGACGGGACAGCACGCGGATAAAAAGCCGACCCTAAGACTCGCCCTTTTATCCGCAAACATGCTCAGTGCAGGATCTGACTGAGGAATAACTTGGTACGCTCATTCTGCGGGTTGGTGAAGAACGGTTCTGGCTCACCCTCTTCCACAATCTCGCCTTTATCCATAAAGATCACCCGATTCGCCACTGTGCGAGCAAAACCCATTTCATGGGTCACACAGAGCATGGTCATGCCGTCTTCCGCCAAACCGACCATGGTATCTAGCACTTCTTTAACCATTTCCGGATCAAGCGCCGAGGTCGGCTCATCGAACAGCATAATCTTCGGTTGCATACACAGCGCGCGGGCGATGGCCACACGCTGCTGCTGCCCACCGGACAGCTGGCCTGGAAACTTATGCGCCTGCTCAGGGATCTTTACCCGCTCCAAAAAAGCCATGGCTAATTCCTCGGCTTCGCGCTTAGGCATCTTGCGCACCCACATCGGCGACAGCGTGCAGTTTTGCAGCACCGTCAAATGTGGAAACAGATTGAAGTGCTGGAACACCATGCCCACTTCGCGCCGAATCACCTCGATGTGTTTTAGATCTTGGGTCAGCTCTGTGCCGTCGACCATGATCAAGCCTTTTTGATGCTCTTCCAGCCGATTGATACAGCGGATGCAGGTCGATTTACCCGAGCCCGATGGCCCGCAGATAACGATGCGCTCGCCCGGCTGCACGCTCAAGTTAATGTCTTTGAGCACATGAAACTGGCCGTACCACTTGTTGACATTTTGCAGCAGGATCATCGGTGCAGCGTCTAACTGCTTGTTTGCTTCACTCATGACCAACTCCTAACGTTTGTGGCCGGTATCCAACTTGCGTTCCAAATGCATGGAATAACGCGACATACCGAAACAGAAAATCCAGAACACCAAGGCGGCAAACACATAACCCTCGGTAGACATCCCCAGCCAGACCGGATCAGTGGTGGCCTGTTTGATGCTATTGAGCAAGTCGAACAAACCAATAATGATCACCAAACTGGTGTCTTTGAACAGTGCGATGATGGTGTTGACGATTCCCGGAATCACTAATTTCAAGGCCTGCGGCAATATCACCAAGCCCATCGTGCGCCAATAGCCAAGCCCCATAGCGGCAGCCGCTTCGTACTGCCCCTTAGGGATGGCTTGCATGCCGCCACGCACCACCTCAGCGACATAAGCCGACTGGAACAAAATTACGCCAATCAGAGCGCGCACCAGTTTGTCGAAGCTCATGCCTTCGGGCAAAAACAGCGGCAACATTACCGAGGACATAAACAACACGGTGATCAGTGGCACACCGCGCCAGAACTCGATGAAGGTAACGCACAACACGCGAATCGCCGGCATATCCGAACGCCGACCAAGGGCCAGTAAAATGCCCAAAGGCAGAGCACCACTGATGCCAACCGCAGCAATTACCAAGGTCAGCATCAAGCCACCCCAGCGACTGGTAGACACTGTGTCCAAGCCCCAGAAACCACCATGCAGCAACCAGTACGCCAGCACCGGCAACAGCAGTAAGTAAGCCGCACCATACAGCGCCCTGCGCGGCATCTTATTAATGAATAACGGGGCCGCTCCGCAGACCGTTAACACTAGGGTGAGATCCACCCGCCAGCGCAATTCGCTCGGATAAAAGCCATACATAAACTGACTAAAGCGCTGATGTATAAACACCCAGCACGCACCACCACTGGTGCAGTCTTCACGGGTGGTACCGACCCAGTCGGCCTTGATCACGGCCCATTGCAGCAGGGGCGGAACGATCAGCCAAATCAAATACAGCGCAAATAAGGTCAGCAGCGTATTAAACGCGCTGGAAAACAGATTGGTCCGCAACCACGCCAAAGTGCCAACACTCATCGACGGTGGTGGTAGGTCGGGTTTAAACGCGAAACTAGTCATGCCCTACCCCTCTAGCGTTCAATGAGCGCATTGCGCTTGTTATAACTATTCATCAACAGTGAAATGCTGATGCTAATGGCCAAGTACACACTCATGGTAATAGCGATTACCTCAATGGCTTGGCCCGTCTGATTGAGCACCGTGCCGGCAAACAAAGAGACCATGTCCGGGTAGCCAATAGCGGCCGCCAAAGAAGAGTTCTTCACCAAGTTCAGGTACTGGCTGGTAAGCGGCGGAATAATCACCCGCATCGCTTGCGGAATAATCACCTTGCGCAAGGTGATGCCCGGTTTAAGACCCAATGAGCGGGCTGCCTCAGTTTGTCCATGATTAACGGACTGAATTCCCGAGCGTACAATTTCGGCAATAAAGGACGCCGTGTAGATAACCAACGCAAAAGTTAAGGCCATCAACTCCGGAATCATTACCCAGCCGCCGACAAAGTTAAAACCCTGTAGCGTTGGCAACTCCAAGCTCAGCGGGCTGCCCAATATTAAGATGCTCAGCCCCGGAACCAGCACCAGCAAAGCAATCGAGCTAAGCAACAGGGGAAACGTTTGCCCGGTCGCTTCAAAGCGTGCTCGCCCCCAGCGAACCAGACCGACAATGGCCGCGAGTGTCAGCAACAACACCGCCACAAACGGCCACCACACCTCCGTCGGCACTGGCGAGGGCATCGATAAGCCACGGCTATTAAGAAAAAATGCATCGCCAAACGCGAAACTGTTCCGCGGCCCAGGCATGGACAACATGACGGCGAAATACCAGAAGAAAATTTGCAGCAGAGGCGGAATATTACGGAAAGTTTCAATGTAAACAGTAGCCAGTTTACGCAGCATCCAGTTAGGTGACAGGCGCGCAATCCCGAGCAAGAAGCCGAGAATAGTTGCCAAGACAATACCGATACCGGAAACCAACAAGGTATTAAGCAAACCGACCAGAAAGACCCGGCCGTAGGAGTTACTCTCGTTGTAATCAATCAGGTGCTGGGCAATACCGAACCCGGCATTGTTATTTAAGAAGGAAAACCCAGAAACAATCCCTCGCTGAGCAAGGTTTTGTTGGGTGTTGTCGAATAGGTACCAACCAAAAGCGACAACCACGACAACGGTGAGAATCTGAAAGACCCACGCGCGAATGTGCGGGTCGGTCCATACCGAGCCTCGTGGACGTGCAGCAGGTGCATTCTCGCGCATAACAACCCTCGTGAACTCCGCTACCCGCATAGGCGCGCAGCGGATTCAAATGAACAAGAACATCAGCAACGTCGCCAATAGGCGACGTTGCTAGGCAGGTTTAACGCACTGGTGGTGCGTACTGCAGGCCGCCGGTAGTCCACAGCGCATTAATACCGCGCTCGATTTTCAAGTCACTACCAGCACCAACGTTGCGCTCAAAAACCTCGCCGTAGTTACCGACTTGCTTAACGATCTGCACAACCCAATCTTTGCGTAACTTCAGATCTTTACCAAACTCACCCTCACTGCCGAGCAGGCGAGCAATGTCCGGGTTTTTGCTAGTCTTAGTCAGCTCAACAACGTTCTTCGAGGTAATCCCTAACTCCTCAGCATTGAGCATGGCAAACAGACTCCAGCGCACAACGTCAAACCACTCAGAATCGCCCTTGCGCACAGCAGGCCCAAGAGGTTCTTTGGAGATGACTTCGGGCAAGACTACGTAATCGTCTGGCGCAGCCAACTTGATGCGCTGTGCATAAAGCTGCGATTGGTCAGAGGTGAGCACGTCACAACGGCCAGCCTCAACCGACTTAGCGCTTTCGTCAGAGGTGTCATAGGTAATCGGGGTGTACTTCATGCCGTTGGCACGGAAATAGTCGGAAAGATTCAACTCGGTGGTCGTACCCGCCTGAATGCACACGGTAGCGCCATCAAGCTGTTTGGCACTGGTAACACCGAGTTTTTTGTTTACCAGAAAACCTTGGCCGTCGTAATAAGTGACCCCAGTGAAACTGATGCCCATGGCGGCATCACGTGAACTGGTCCAGGTGCTGTTACGAGAAAGAACATCGATTTCGCCCGACTGCAATGCAGTGAAGCGTTCTTTAGCAGTCAATGGACTGAACTTAACTTTGCTCGCATCGCCCAAAACGGCGGCGGCCACAGCGCGGCAAATATCCACATCAATGCCTAGATAATGACCTTTAGCATCCGCATAAGAAAAACCCGGCAAGCCATCACTGATCCCACACTGCACAAACCCTTTTTTCTGCACGGTCTCAAGCGTTGAGGCGGCCTGCGCCATAGCACTTACGCCAAGTACCGCGGCTGCAGATAATACCGCTAGGGTAGATTTCACCATCTTCATTGATAATCTCCAGTTGCTTTTATGGTGTTGGAATCTCGGTCTGACACCCGAGTTAGATACGCCAGTTTGGTCTCAGCGCGGCTGAACCGAACTACGCGGACGCAGGACTACTGGAATGAGTGTAGGCAAGACTGCCCAAACACCAACCTTTAGCCGTTGTTCAAATAAAGCAAAGCCCTTGGTCATTCACCTTAATACTGCGTAGCCGCCTATGATCGGTGCACAGACCTCGTGGCAACCGGATAATAGTCAGCAGCAAGCGCAGCACGATAATGACTACAGCAAGGTCTAGGCCAAGGTCGCTAATTAGCTGTAAATAAACAATTCAACAGCCACTCTTACGCGAGGGCGACAATTTATTAACATATCAACACGCCCCCATGAACATGCCTGCCCCCAATCGGGGCGTTAACACCCAGCAGGAGCCACACATGCCCGATTCACTGATACTCCAGCCCACACATACGGCTGACGCCTGCGTCATTTGGTTGCACGGCCTCGGCGCAGATCGCTACGACTTCATGCCCGTGGCCGAGGCTCTGCAGCAAACATTGCCGAGCACTCGCTTTGTCTTACCGCAGGCCCCGACGCGCGCCGTAACCATCAATGCGGGTTATGCCATGCCTAGTTGGTACGACATTTTGGCCATGAGCCCAGCGCGGGCGATTAACCGCGAGCAACTGGAAGGTTCAGCCCAGCAAATTATTCGCCTGATAGAAACCCAGCGCGATAGCGGTATTAACCCTGCGCGGATCATTCTGGCCGGATTTTCCCAGGGGGGCGCAGTGGTATTGCACACCGCTTTTTTACGCTGGGCAGGACCACTCGGTGGTGTATTAGCACTGTCGACTTATGCGCCAACTTTCAGCGACGAGATAAAGCTAGCGACTGACAAACAGCAATTGCCGGTGTATTGCCTGCATGGTCGCGTCGATGACGTAGTGCTCCCAGCCATGGGCCGCGCCGCCTATGAATACTTAGTAAACCAAGGCGTACCGGCCACATGGCAGGACTACCCGATGGGTCATGAAGTGCTGACTGAGGAAATTCAAGACATCGGTAATTGGCTGCGCAAAGTCTTGCAGTAGATGCACACACCGCGGACAACGCCGCGCGCCTAACCGCTAACTGACCTTCTGTCGGAGCAGATGGCCATCAAGTTGTCATATCGCACATGCACAACTAGGGTCAGCGTTGATACCCTCATATGACAGGGAAGTTCTCTATGTCTGCGGTTATTAAACCTCTGCTCGTCGCCACGACCTGATGAAAAGCTTTCAGCAGCAACCTGAACTGCGCCAAGTTCAGCATCTGCGACTGTTCCACAATGTCGCGACTAGCAGCCTTAACCAACTGCTAAAAAGCTTTCGTCTATGTGAATACGACGAGGGTGAAATTTTACTGTCGCCGTTTAAACGCAACCAATACTTATATCTCCTGCTTGAGGGCCAATTACAGGTCTACCTCGGCTCACTCGACAACCATTCGACCAGCACCTTGGAGCCCGGCGACTGCGCCGGAGAAGTCAGCTTTATCGACAACCAAGCGCCGTCTGCCTACGTGCTCGCCAGCACTAAAGCACGCGTGCTGCGTTTGCCACGCAAGACGCTCTTGGGCCTACTTAGCCAATCGCCGCAACTGATGCAAAACTTTATGGAGTTACTCTGTCTGCGTGTGCGGCAAAGTAACCAAAGCACACTGGACAGCGAACAAAACGCCAACATCGATAGCCTGACGGGCTGTTACAACCGCCGCTGGCTAGAGCATGTATTTGCCCGCGAAAGCACCCGCTGCGCCTTCAATGAGCAACATCTCTGCATGCTGATGCTGGATGTAGATCATTTCAAACACTACAACGACCAACATGGCCACTTGGCTGGCGACTACGCCTTAAGCTTGGTGGCTCATACATTGCGCAACCAACTACGACCGAAAGACAGCATGACTCGCTATGGCGGAGAGGAGTTCGTCATATTACTGCCTGAGATGGGCTCAGACGAGGGCCGCCGCATTGGCCAACGCCTACGTGAAAGCCTGCAAAATATCCCTTTTTTTTACTCACCCGTCGGAGCTCTACCCGGCGTAACGGTTTCTATCGGCATGGCGCAAATGCACCCCCGCGACAGCCTAGAAAACCTTATCGCCCGCGCCGACAGCGCGCTCTACCAAGCCAAGCAGCAAGGCCGCAACTGCTTGTGCGGCTGAAGCCCAGTAAGTTGATCAATCGCTCATAATTGCCCAGTCATCAGTGCCATCGGCCGAAAAAATCCTTGGTTTACTTCGCTAACTGCACATCCGTCCTGACGTAGAACAAGGCATACTGACGCCTTTAGCGCTGCCCTTGCTCGCATGCGGTTGAGTCAGCTACGTTTACTTAACGATTAGACGATATCAGCCCGCTAGATTTGCGCTTAAACCTTCAAATACACACAACAGGATAAAACATGGCCAAGCCCAATTACTCGTTCGAAAAACGCCAAAAAGAAATCGCCAAGAAGAAGAAGCAAGAAGAAAAAATGGCCGAAAAGCGCCTGCGTAAAGCAACCCCAGAAGGCGAGCAGTTGCCCGCTGACGATCTTTCTAGCGATACCGATGGCGCCACTGACAGCACAACAGACAGCACCGAGCCTACCAGCGAGTCTTAAGGTGTACCGCGCAGCGACGGGGTTCGGTGAATATCCGAACACCCCAGCCCGCGTCTAAACGCAATAACCCCACGCACTGCCCCGATAGTGGTAACTCAATCTCTGCAAATACCCAACACTCTACTGTGCAAACCCTAATACTTTAGAGCCGCACTAAAGCGCCGAACCCGCGCAGCGGACAACATGCCAATTCATGCGAGCAATCGCTTATTAAAACGAGATAGCCCTCTTCTGCTCAAGCCGCAGGGTGTGGTACTACGCCGCATCGGCTTCTTGCTTTACACTGCAAGCGTTCATTCCTTAATCAATTGATGAGATCACCTTGCTCAAAGCACTCAAGAAAATCTTTGGCAAAGGCCCAACTCAACTGCCAAACGCAGTAGTTGCGCCAACTTCTCCGGTGATTGCCCCGGCGGCCAGCGAGCCACAGCCCAGCCGCCCACGTAAACCTCGCGCAACGGCAACTCCAGCGTCCAGCGCCGCAGAGAGCAGCGCAGAGCAAACCCTGAACACGGCCGTCACGCCCGCAAAACTCGTGACCCCGCGCCGTGAACGCCCAGTCAAGGTCATCGACACCTGGAAACTGGAAGACTTTGCAGTTGAACCCGCCGAGGGCAAAACCCGCTTTCACGACTTCAAGCTAGCTCCCGAATTAATGCATGCCATCCATGACCTTGGTTTTCCTTACTGCACGCCTATTCAAGCGCAAGTATTGGGTTACACCTTGGCCGGCAAAGATGCCATCGGCCGCGCGCAAACGGGTACGGGTAAAACCGCCGCATTCTTGGTTTCGATCATTACCCAGCTGCTCAATACCCCAGCGCCGAAAGAGCGTTACATGGGCGAGCCGCGAGCGTTAATCATCGCGCCAACCCGCGAGTTGGTAGTGCAGATTGCCAGCGATGCGGCCAACCTGACCAAATACACCAACTTGAACGTGATGTCGTTTGTCGGCGGCATGGATTTCGACAAGCAACTCAAACGCCTTGAAGCCTGCTTTTGCGACATCTTAGTGGCCACCCCCGGACGCCTGCTCGACTTCAACCAGCGCGGCGAAGTACACCTAGACATGGTCGAAGTGATGGTCCTCGATGAAGCCGACCGCATGCTCGACATGGGCTTTATTCCGCAGGTTCGGCAGATCATCCGCCAGACGCCGAACAAGGCTGAGCGGCAAACCCTGCTGTTCTCAGCGACTTTCACTGAAGAGGTGATGAACCTCTCCAAGCAGTGGACCACCGACCCGGCCATCGTCGAGATCGAGTCCACCAGCATTGCCAATGCCAGCGTCGAGCAGCATGTGTATGCCGTAGCCGGCAGTGACAAATACAAGCTGCTGTACAACCTGATTAAGCAAAATAATTGGACGCGGGTAATGGTCTTCGCCAACCGCAAAGACGAAGTGCGGCGCATTGAAGAGCGCCTGACTCGCGACGGTATCAGCGCTGTGCAGATGTCAGGGGATGTACCGCAACACAAGCGCATCAAAGCACTAGAAGACTTCCGCGAAGGGCGTATCTGCGTGATGGTTGCCACCGATGTTGCTGGGCGTGGCATTCACGTTGACGGCATCAGCCACGTGATCAACTTCACCCTCCCAGAAACCCCAGACGATTACGTACACCGCATTGGCCGCACTGGCCGTGCCGGCAGCACCGGCACCTCAATCAGTTTTGCCGGCGAAGACGACGCCTACGCACTGCCACCGATTGAGGCGTTACTGGGCCACAAAATCAATTGTGAACAACCGCCGGAAGAATTGCTCATTGCGGTACCCCAGAAGCGCTAAAGCAGGATTCGTAGGGTGGATGGCGCTTTATCCATCCACCGCTTGCTGGGTTACGCGGCGCACGGACTGCTCGGCGGGGTTTAAATCTGCGTAGCGTCACTAACCCACCCTACGGCTTGTCCCAACGCTGAGCAGCGTCTTGATCGCTGCTGCGTCCTTCAACCCAGCGCGGGCCATCGCCACCCTGCTCTTGTTTCCAGAACGGCGCACGCGTCTTTAAATAATCCATCACAAAGTTGCAGGCATCGAATGCGGCTTGGCGATGGGCGCTGGCCGTACCGACCCAGACAATCGGCTCACCCGGCTGCAATTGACCAATGCGGTGCAAAATATCCAAACGCAACAGCGGCCAGCGCTGCTCGGCTTCTAAGGCAATTTTCTCCAAGGCTTTTTCGGTCATGCCCGGGTAATGCTCCAAGAACATCCCAGCCACTTCTTGGCCTTCATTAAAATCGCGCACATAACCGACAAACCCCAACACGGCGCCAATTCCGACATTCGCCGCATGCAGGGCATTCAACTCAGCACCCGGATCAAAGGCTGCAACCTGTACTCGAATTCGCACGGTTTAACCCCCGGTAACGGTTGGGAAAAAGGCCACTTCATCGCCATCGGCTAGCGGTTCGGTGAGATTGCACAGCTCTTGGTTGCGCGCGCACATTAAATTCTGTTCAGCCAATACCGCCCAAACACCGCCGCGAGCCAGCAGCAATAAGCGCAAATCATCCACTGTGGCCAATGTCGCAATCCAACCCAACTGCTCACCGCCAATGCCGAGTTCCTCTCGATAGCGGGCAAAATACTGCACGTGGATCATTGCGCTGTCTCCGTAGAGGAATTATCCAACTGATAATGACCACTCTTGCCACCGCGTTTTTCCAGCAGACGCACGGTTTCTATCACCATGCCGCGATCAACCGCTTTGCACATGTCATAAATAGTCAGTGCCGCAACGCTGGCGGCGGTCAAGGCTTCCATCTCGACACCAGTCTGGCCGGCCAATTTACAACGGGCAATGATGTGCACCACGTCGAAACCTTGCGCGGCCAGCTCAACCTTAACGCCGGTGAGCATTAGCGGATGACAGAGCGGAATCAAGTCTGAAGTTTTCTTGGCCGCCTGAATGCCGGCAATCCGCGCCACAGCAAATACATCACCCTTGGGATGACCGCCCTGCACGATCATTTGCAGGGTTTCCGGACGCATACGCACAAACGCTTCAGCCACAGCCTCACGGAAAGTCACTGATTTATCGGTGACATCCACCATATTGGCGTGGCCTTGGGAATCAAGATGAGTCAGCACAGGTTTGCTCCGAGTTAGGAGAGCTAATTCTACTCTCCCCAAGCCCCCACAGGCACACCCACGCGATTCTTGAAAAACCGCACACACCTTCCAGCCACGAAAAATATGCCTACAACGCGAGCTAAACGCAGTTATCTGCAATGGCAGCGGCTTATCGAGCCGCTGCCCGCAGCTTTACATGTTGGCTTCAGCAAACTCCGCCAACACCGAACGTGGCACGCCTTGCAGCGTTATATGTACGCCATGCGGAAAGTCTTTGAAACGCTCCGTTAGGTAAGTCAGCCCCGAACTTGGGGCCGATAAGTACGGCGTATCGATTTGTGCCAAGTTGCCTAAGCACACCACCTTAGAGCCGGTGCCGGCGCGAGTGATAATGGTTTTCATCTGGTGCGGGGTAAGGTTCTGGCATTCGTCGATTAGGATCAGGCTCTGCTGAAAGCTACGACCGCGAATATAGTTGAGCGACTTAAACTGCAGAGGCACCTTTTGCAGGATGTAGTCGACGCTGCCGTGGGTGTTCTCGTCATCCATATGCAACGCTTCGAGGTTATCGGTGATGGCACCGAGCCAAGGTTCCATTTTTTCAGCCTCGGTACCGGGCAGAAAACCGATTTCCTGATCCAGCCCCTGCACGCTGCGGGTGGCGATAATGCGCCGATAACGCTTGCTCACCATGGTTTGCTCGATGGCCGCCGCCAGCGCCAGAATGGTCTTACCCGACCCCGCCGCTCCGGTCAGATTGACCAAGTGAATGTCGGGATCGAGCAAAGCATACAGCGCCAAACTTTGATAAATATCCCGCGGCCGCAGGCCCCAAGCTTCTTGATGCAGCAAGGGTTCTTTGTGCAGGTCCAGAATCAGAATTTCGGCTTCTTTAATACCTTTAATCCAACCCACGAAGCCCTGCTCATCAATGATGAACTCATTCACATGCACTGCAGGCAAGTTGTCGATCAACTGCACCAAGTGCCAAGTACGCCCATGATCCTGACGGGTATCCACCTTGCTGACGCGGTCCCAGAACGAGCCCGTAAGGTTGTGATAACCCTTGGGCAGCAACGATACATCGTCGACTAACTGATCAGTGTGATAGTCCTCAGCGTCAATCCCGCAGGCCCGCGCTTTTAAACGCATATTGATATCTTTGGTCACCAGCACCACAGACAAACCTGGGCGGGCAGCTTGCAACTCAACCAACTGATTGATGATTTTGTTGTCGTTGAGGTCCTCCGGCAAGCCGGTCAAAATGGCCGAATGTTTGCTCATCAGAATCGATAAAAACCCACAAGCACCACTCTTTTCACGCTGGATAGGTACGCCGCGCTCAACCTCCTCCGGCATGGCATCAGCAAGAATTTTATCAATCAAGCGAATCGCCTGTCGGCACTCAGCCGCCACGCCTTGCTTGCCAGTTTTCAGCTTGTCGAGCTCCTCCAATACGGTCATTGGAATTGCCACGTGATGCTCCTGAAAATTCAGCAACGCATTCGGGTCGTGAATTAACACGTTGGTATCGAGGGCGTAGAGAGTTGGCGCTGTAGGGCTGATGCGTCCGTGGTTGTCCATACTCGGTCACCTTCTTGCTAGGGCCAGAGGACGCAGTGCTGGAGTTGCACTGCGCCGCAGAAAGACCGTCGTGCTCACCGCGTGGGGCGAGACACAGCAAACCAGAGCAGGCCGAGCGCGCGACTTTGTAGAGCGCACCACGACCGCCACCGGTGTTGCCGGGCTCGACGGTCTAGTTAATTGATAGCGCATATTTGATGACACGAATAGCGGCATCGCAGATTTAGGCCGATATTTTATTACCTGATTTTCATTAAGCGCTGCAGCCAGGCACTGCACCGAGTCAGCCTAACGATAGTCGTGACAATCCTGCCAACGCACACCACTGCCCTGTGTGGCACGCACCAACCAAGGCACAACCACGGGGGCCTTACTCTGGATGTCGTGGAACAAAATTACCCCACGGCGCCACAACAACATCAGGGTGAGTACGCGCTGACCGGCGGCATCAGCGCTGACTTTATTGCTCCAGTCTTGTGAGTCGATATTCCACAGCCCCACCTGCAAACCTTGCTGCTGAAAAAAGCCGCCGCTGCCGGGCAGACGCTGACCATAAGGCGGCCGGAACCAGGCCACATAGTTGTCCGGCAGGGTTTGCTGCACTAAGGCATTACTGCGAACAACCGAGCTTTGCCACTCACTCCATTGCCCGTGGGATTTATGCTCCCAGCCGTGCAGCCCAACACATTGGCCGGCATATAAGCCTTGTAACGCCCCGGCAGAACTGTGCTGCAAGCGCGTCTGCAAACTGCTGCCGAGCACATAGAAAATAGCGCTAAGTTTTTCCTCAGTCAGCGTCGCCAGCAGCCGATCGCTGTTGCCATT
>JBBKVZ010000287.1:0-3901 GCA_037968715.1 Pseudomonas sp. | reverse complement strand
TACCCAGCGCGGGCAACTGCGCCGACTACAATGCAAGGTATGCCAGCAGCGTTGCGCGGCGCATTTATGCTCGATGGCTCAGCGCGCGAGGTAAAGAGGAAGGAATATCGATGATCGTCTACAAAACCACACTCTGCAGAGCACTCACCTGCGCTATGTTCTACGCGACTAGCGTGCAAGCTGCGCAACCCTTGCAAGCACTTGGTGCCAACGAAGGGCAATTGAATATCATCGCTTGGCCCGGCTACGTAGAGCGCGGCGAAAACGACCAAGCCTATGACTGGGTTACGGATTTTGAGCAGCAGACGGGTTGCGCAGTTAACGTCACGACTGCCGCCACCTCCGACGAGATGCTCAGCCTGATGGCCAAAGGTGGCTACGACCTAGTGACAGCCTCCGGCGATGCCTCGCTGCGCTTGATTGCCGGCAAGCGTGTGCAGCCGATCAACCTCAAGCTGATCCCAAACTGGAAAACATCGACGAACGCCTTAAGAATGGCGCCTGGCACACGGTCGACAATCAACACTTCGGCACGCCATACCAATGGGGCCCAAACGTATTGATGTACAACACCGAGGTATTCAAGAGCCCACCCACCAGCTGGAGCGTAGTGTTCGAAGAAATGAACCTGCCGGATGGGGAGTCCAACAAAGGCCGCGTGCAAGCCTATGACAGCCCAATTTATATTGCTGACGCGGCCCTTTACCTGAAAACCACGCAACCGCAACTGGCCATCCAAGACCCCTACCTACTCAACGAAGCCCAGTACGCCGCCACCCTCCAACTGCTGCGCAAACAGCACGATCTCGTTCACCGTTACTGGCATGACGCCGCCGTGCAGATCAGCGATTTCAAAAGCGCAGGCGCAATCGCCTCCGGCTCATGGACGTACCAGGCCAAGACCCTGCAGGGCGAAAAACAGCCGATTAACTCCACCATACCAAGCGAAGGTGCCACGGGCTGGGCCGACACCACCATGCTGCACGCTGCGGCCGAGCACCCTAACTGTGCCTACCAGTGGATGAACTGGTCGCTGCAACCCAAGGTGCAGGGCGACGTAGCCGCCTGGTTCGGCTCAGTGCCCGCCGTACCCGCTGCCTGCACAGGAGGAAAATTACTCGGCGACCAAGGCTGCAAGAACAACGGCTTCGACAACTTCGAAAAAATCGCCTTCTGGAAAACCCCTCAATCGGAAGGCGGCAAGTACGTGCCCTATAGCCGCTGGAGCCAAGACTACAGCGCCATTATGGGCGGACGCTGATTTGGCTTGCAGAAATGACCGCCACTGCTGGGCGCCGAATACGTTTGCTCCTATCACCGCGCCCCACGGATGCATGAAAATCATTCCCGAGCAGGCGCAGAGGCAGTCGTATATCCGCGTGACGACAGGCGGTAATAATGTGAATGCAGCGAGGATGACCTGCTTGAGATGGCTCTTGAGTCCCTAGAGGCCAACATTCATTTTTAGGCAACACAACACAGTTCAAAAAATGCCCCGCCTGACTTCTCGCAGTAGGACAACCCTAAACTCGACAGGCTGCCGGCACACAACCAAACGACAAGATGGCATTGCGCCAGCCGTATCCCCACAGGCATCATCGACCTAAATCTCGGCTGGCGAGCTTTCGCCAGCACACTGCATGGATGACCAGGATGGCCACTCACAGCACTCGGCAATCAGTGCGAATCCTCCAGCAAGGGCTCTGCGCCTTGCTGTTGGCACTGCAGTGCATTTTGGCTAGCGCCGCGCCAGCGACCAACAAGGAGTTACAGCTGATCGACTTTCAGCTGCGCTGGAAACATCAGTTTCAGTTCGCCGGCTACTACGCAGCCATCGCCCAAGGCTTTTACCGCGAAGAAGGTCTGCAGGTCCGCTTACATGAAGGCGCTCCAGGGGTAACACCGGTGGAAGAAGTGCTCTCCGGGCGTGCGCAATATGCCGAATCCAATAGCGAGTTACTGTATGAGCGCCTGCACGGCAAGCCCTTGGTGGCGCTGGCGGCGATCTTTCAGCACTCACCCTCGGTGCTACTGGCGCGTGCCGATACGGGTATTCGCAGCGCGCATGATTTGCTCGGCAAGCGGGTGATGCTGATGAGCGCACAAACCGATGCCGACTTTCTGGCCATGTTTCGCAGCGAAGGCATGGACACCGCCAATATTCAACTGCAACCCAGCAGTTACGCCATCGAAGACCTAGCCAGTGGCAAAGTCGACGCATTCAATTCCTACCTGACCAACGAGCCATATTTATTGCAGCAACTGGGTATTGATTACGTGGTCATTTCACCCAGCACTTACGGCATCGATTTTTACAGCGACATCCTGTTCACCAGCGAACAAGAACTCACAGAGCACCCCGAGCGAGTCGCCGCGTTTCGCCGCGCCACCTTACGGGGCTGGCATTACGCGATGGACAACCCCGAGGAGATCATCGATCTATTGCTCAGCCAGTACCAAGTGCCTAAATCCCGCGCGCACTTACAGTTTGAAGCCCAAGTAATGCGCAGCCTGATCCTGCCGGACCTTGTCGAAATCGGCCATATGAATCCCGGCCGCTGGCAGCGCATGGCCGAGGCCTTTCTCGAACAAGGCATGGTGCCAGACACCAGCGAGCTGGCCGGTTTCAGCTACGATCCCAATCCACCAGGGCAAGTGGCGCGCCTGCAAAAAATCATCGAAATGATCAGCCTCGGCGCAGGTTTAACCTTATTAATCATCCTCGCCCTGCTGGCCGTGCAACGCCGGCTAAGACGTGAAATTAATCTGCGCAAACAAGCCGAGGCTGAAGTTCGCGCGCTAGCTTTTACCGACAGCCTGACCGGCCTACCGAACCGCAACAGTTTTATTCCTTACGCCGAGCAAAAATTACTCAGCGCCAAGCGCAGCGGCGAGCAATTAGCCCTGTGCTATATCGACCTAAACAAATTTAAAGAGATTAACGACTGCCATGGCCACGACGCCGGCGATGCCGTATTGGTGCATGCCGCCAAGGCCATCGGCGCCAGCATCCGTGAGTCAGATATGGCCGCACGCATGGGCGGTGATGAATTTGTCATTTTGCTCGACGGTATCAACATCGCTGCCGACACCGAACGATTGACCGAGCTGATTTGCCACGCTATCGCCCAGCCCCTGCACTGGCAAGGAATTAGCCTGCGGGTAACGGCCAGCTTAGGTGTCGCCCGGTGCCCACAAGTTGGCGAAGAAATCAATGTGCTAATGAGCAAAGCTGACGCGGCGATGTTCTATAAAAAAACCGCCATGCTGGTACTGCGCTAGCCGCCATTGCCCGCGCTTAACGCGCCGCCAAATGGGCAATCATCAGCTGCACGCTTTCCCGGCCACGAAACTCGTTTACATCCAGCTTGTAGGCCAACTCGACCCAACGCACGCTGGCGTTCGGCCAAACATCGCGGTCAATATTAAAGGCGATGCCATCCAGCTCAAGGCTGCCGCACTCGGTCTTCAGCACCAGCTTGAGGTGCTTCTCACCCACCAAGCGCTGCTGCACCACCTGAAACACCCCGTGAAACAACGGCTCGGGAAAGTGCTGACCCCAGGGGCCGGCATGGCGCAGCGCTTTGGCCAGTTCGAGATTGAATTCAGTCGCGCCCAATTGACCATCAGACAGCAGCCGGCCGGTTAGATCGTCTGCATGCAACTGGCGGCGCACCTCGGCATCAAAGGCGGCGGCGAAAGCGCCGTAATGCTCTTGCGGCAGCGACAGGCCGGCGGCCATGGCATGGCCGCCAAACTTGCTGATCAAGCCCGGATGCTTGGCAGCCACCGCGTCCAGCGCATCGCGGATATGCAGCCCCGCCACCGAGCGCGCCGAGCCTTTGAGTAAACCGTCACCAGCATCGGCAAAGGCGATAGCCGGGCGAAAATAACGCTCCTT
>JBBKVZ010000286.1:0-11173 GCA_037968715.1 Pseudomonas sp. | reverse complement strand
TTGCTAATCCGAATGGTTTGATTTTGTTTGAAGGGCTAAATGAGGTGATTCGTCGCGGTGAACACGTGCTGATTGCCGGTGATCCGACCGTCACCATCAGCTTGTTTAAAGTTGTCGCTGGTTTGTGGCCGTGGGGGCATGGCGAGGTCCGGCTGCCTGCGGGACAGTCGATTAGCTTTTTACCACAGCGGCCGTTTTTGCCGTTCGCCAGCCTGCAGGCGGTGTTGTGTTACCCGCAATCGGTCGATGAATTCAGCCCACAGGCCATGCACCATGCGCTGGAGTGCGCCGGGCTTGCTTGGTTGGCGCCGCGCCTAGCTGAGGTCGACAGTTGGGACCGGGTACTGCCGCTGCGGGCTCAGCAGCGGCTGGGGATCGCCCGGTTGTTTTTGCAGCAGCCTGCCTGGGTGTTTATTGAGGAGGCGACCGATGCCTTCGACCCCAAAGGCGAGGAGGGCATGATGGACATGCTCTACCGTGAACTGCCCAATGCCACGCTGCTAACCATCAGCTTTCATACCGGCTTGGAGCGCCACTATCAGCGTAAAATCCTCCTCAATCGGCCGGCGCAAGACAGCTATTTAACCTGCAGCAGTACGCAGTGTTCGCTCACCAGCGCGCATGTTGATTGTGCTGGTGCTGGTGCTGTGCTTACTGCGGCGGATTAAGCCCTTGATGGGCTGCCCGAACTGCGCTGCAATCGCACGCTGGCGCAGCCATTCCCGCCGACAACCGCCATGCCGGTGAATTAATTGCAGCTCTGCGCTAGCCGACCTTTTGCAAGAGTAAACAAACGCACTATGAAGAGTATTCTGATTTTAGCCGCAGGCGTGCTCGCCGGCGCCTCGAGCCTGTTCTATGTGCTGCACAACGACTTCGTACCGGCCAAGGCCCAGGCTGCGAGCGCTATAACTATCAGCCCAACCAGCGCCGCAGCGTCGCCCATCGAGATGCCGGTAGCGCTGCCAACTGAACTCCCGGCGGATAAATCCCGCAGCCTCGAGTCGGGCACAATTGAGTCGAGTGCACCGCTCTCGGTAGTTGCGCAACCCTTTGCGCCGGCAATGCCCGCTGCGCCCTTGCCGCTGCATCCCGCTGAGTTGTTGATTCCGGTGCAGGGCATAGTCGCTGCGCAACTAAGCGATACCTTTAACGACAAGCGCGGTACCGATCGAATTCACGAAGCGCTCGACATCATTGCGCCGCTGAAAACTCCGGTGGTTGCTGTCGCCGCTGGCCAAGTGGTGAAGCTCTTCAACAGCGTGCCCGGCGGGCTTACTGTTTACCAATATGATGCCAGCGGCACCCTCGCTTACTACTACGCACATCTGGACAGTTATGCCGTTGGCTTAGCCGAGGGCCAGGCGCTCAAGCGCGGCGACTTGCTTGGCTACGTTGGCACTACCGGCAACGCCAACCCGCAAACCCCGCACCTGCATTTTGCTATTTTCCTGCTCGGCCCCGAGAAACACTGGTGGCAGGGCACGGCAATTAATCCGTTGCCTTTTTTCAAGCGCTGAGTGCCGCAGCACAACGGGCCATTGGCACTGCGCTCGGCGAATAGCTAGGCCATTGCGTCGCCGCTGTTTTTCGCCTCAGCCCGCTGGATTTGCAGCCGCTCATGCTGCCAGCGCTTTTCGATTATTAGGCAAAGTTAGCTGGCAGCCAGCCACGTTCTACGCATTCGCGAAAGCACCAAGCTGGGGTGGTTTCGGTTTTGTAGCTCCAGAAGAACCAGCCCTGATACTTCTCAAAGGTCAGCAGTTGCGCAGCGGCATAGCCGCGATAAGCGGTGTTCTGCTGAAAGCTGTCCATCTGTTCGAGGGCATGGTTAAACGGCCCTTCGGCCCACAGCGAGACCACTTTTAGATCCAGTCCCAAGCTCCATTCGGCGCAGTAAGCGGGTATGCCCATTTGGGTAATGATGCCATCGGCTTCGGTTTTCCACTGCCCGCCGGCTTTTTGCATGTGGGTGTAAATGTCACTGTCGATATCGCTGCGTTCAAAGCATTGATAGCGATGGATGTCGAACACCACGTTGCTAAATTCGGGTGCCTGCATAAAGCCCAGATATTCGTGGTAATCGCGAAAACCGTCGTGGAATACCACGCTGACATCTGCCGCGCTGCAGTGTTTGCGGATGCGCTGGTAAGCGTCGATGTTGTAGCTCTTCAGGTAGTCGGTGGGCACGTCCCAGCGCGGCTCGTTAAGCACTTCAATGGCGTGCAGACAGGCATGGCTGTGATAGCGCTCGGCTAGGCGTTCGAGCACCTGTAATGAGTATTCGCGGTAGTCGGGCTGCGTGTGCCATTCGCAGACATCCTTGATGCCGCCGTTATCAAAGCCGTTCTGACAACCGGGGGCAGCGTGCAGGTCGAGCACAATGCGCAGGTCTAGTTCAGCAGCCCAAGCGAAGGCGCGATCGAGCACCTCAATGCCGCCCTCTACAAAGGGTTGGCAGTTTTCGCCGTAGCTGCGGTGGTAGGGGTAGCCGGGGCCAAAAATCCAGTGACCGACAGGAATGCGCACAGCATTGATGCCGTGTTGATGCAGCCATGCAAAGTCGTCACGGGTAATAAATGTGTTCCAGTGCTGTTGCAGCTTGGCGGTGGCCGCGCTGCCCAGTTCGGCGCACCAGGTGGTTTCATCGCTGGCAGCTAAGCCTGCAAACAGGCTGGGGGTCATCCATTTTTCCAGCACCAGCCAGCCACCTAGGTTGACCCCGCGCAATTTTTCGGCGGCTGTCGATTGGCCGGATACCGGCAAAGAGGTCTGCTGCATAGGGCGCTCCTTCAAGCAAAAGGGTGGTGCAAAGCCACACCCGGTAAGCATAGATGGCGGATATACAGCGCGGTTGATATGGGCCAACAGAACCGTTAGTTAATCCGCTTATTAGCGCTCAGTCGCCGGCCTTGCGCTTAGCCCTCAACGGGCTGCGTGCGGCTGCTGCTAGTGGGTTGCGTGGCGCTAACGCTGGTGTCTGCGGGCTGCGGCAGTTGCGCGAGGCACTGGGCGATGCTCTGTTGCGCGCGGCGGGCCAGTTGGTTGCGGGTTTCGCCGCTGCTGGCAAACAGCGCGGGCAGTAGGTGCATCTCCACTTGCGCTTTGGGGGCGGCAAGTAGGCGGCCTAGGTGGCTGAGTAAGTCATCGTCGCCAATAAAAGCAGCGCTGGTATCTAACTGACCATTACGCCAATAGCGAATGGCGACCGGCTGCAGGGCGATTGGTTGTTCGATGACGCCGCTCAGCAGGCGGCCATGAAAGGTGCGCAGGGTTTGCCCGTCGGTGGTGGTGCCTTCGGGGAAGATCAGTAAAGCGTGTCCGCTGTGCAGGTGCGACGCTATTTGTGTGCCAACCGAGGCACTGTCTCCAGCGCCGCGCTGAATAAACAGTGTGCCGGCTTGCACGGCCAACCAGCCAGCCAAGGGCCATTGGCGTACTTCGGCCTTGGATAAAAAGGTCAGTGGTTGCAGGGCGCCGAGCAGGGCAATGTCGACCCACGACACATGATTACTGACCCATAGCGCCGTTTGCTTGGGCCGTTCGCCGTGCACCTGCACCTGTAAAGGCAGGCAGGCGCGCAGCAGTTGAAAGCATGTGCGGCTAAGGTGCTGGCGCAAACTTGGCAGTGCGCGCCGGGCGCTAAACTCGGTTACGCGCAAACCACAGGCCAGCAGCACACTGCAACTCAGCCACAGCAGTAGCATCAAGCTGCGCCCGCACAGGCGCAACATAGCCATTACATCGCAGCCTTAAAGTGCCGGGCGTAGCGTGGACAGAGCTCATCGCGTTTGAGCAGGATAAACACATCGGCCACTTGGAAATCCTGATCCCAGCAGGGCTCGCCGCAGATTTTCGCCCCAAGGCGCATATAGGCTTTGAGTAATGGCGGCATTTCGGCAATCACGTTGCTGGGAAAGTTTAACGCCGGAATCGGTGTTTTCGGTTCGGCGCGCAGGTGTTCTTGGCACAGATACCGCTCGCGCAAGCGCTGCATAATTGCGTGTGCTTGCACGCCGCCATCTTGCATAGGAATGCTCGCGCAGCCCATCAGGTAACGGTAGCCACCGGCGTTTAATACTTCGGCCAGTTCGCCCCAGAGCACGGCGATGGTGCCGCCATTGCGATAGGCCGGATCAACGCAGGTGCGGCCGATCTCCAGAATCGGCCCCGGCAAGTTTTGCAGACCATGCAGGTTGAATTCTTCTTCGCTGTAAAAGCTGCCCAGGGTGGCGGCCGCGTTATGGTCGAGCAGGCGAGTAGTGGCCACCAAGCGACCGCTGTTCAGGTCGCGCACGCCAATGTGCGTGCAGTGTGGGTCGTAGTCGTCCATGTCCAGCTGTTGGTCTGCGCCTTTCAGTTTGGCGTCGAACTCTTGGCTGAAGACCTGATACCGTAATGCTTGGGCTTCGCGCAGGGCGCTGGCACCGATAAGCCGTTCAGCGTGCAGACGGCGCTCCGTGTGGGCAGTGCGGGTGAGGGCGATAGTGCTCATTGTGTAGCCTCCATGAAGCAGCCGGTAAGGGGTTGCGGTCTGTAGACTTTCTTGTGCAAGCTGAGAATAAGTAAGCTAGGTGTCATCGCCGTGACGGCGCGGTGATAGTTGCGTGACAGTCTTTGAGGAGATTTTGGATGCCTTGGCAATCGCTACTTTGCTGCACCGAACGCCTGCCTGTGCAGCCGTTAGAAGAATGGTTTGCTGCGCTGCAGGAGCGGGTTGGCGAAGTTGCGCCCTTGTCGCTGGCGCTGCTTGGCGGACGCTTGGCCGCCACTCCGGGCTTGGCATTTTTGGCCGGTTATCAAGCGGCCTTACGCGTGCTGTGGCCGTCGGCGCCGGGCGGCTTGGGTGCTTTGTGCGTGACCGAAAATAAAAGCACCCGGCCTGCCGATATGCACACCCGCTTAAGCGACCTGACGCTGACCGGGCGCAAAGACTTTGTGACGGCGGCCGAGGCGGCCGACTGGTTATTGGTGGCGGCGCGCGATGAGCTGGGCGATGCGCCGGTGCATTTATCCCTGGCGGTGGTGTATCGCGACTCGCCTGGGGTACGTATCGAACCCCTGCCGAGCTTGCCGCTGATGCCCGACATTGGCCATGCCCGTTTGCATCTCGACCGCGCCAGTTGTGAGCGGCTGGCCGGTGATGGTTGGGATGCCTACGTGAAGCCTTTTCGCAGTATCGAAGACCTGCACGTGTTGGCCGCCATTACGGCTTGGTTATACGGTGTGGGTCAAGACAGCGCCTGGCCGCAGCACCTGCAACTGCGCTTACTGGCCTTGCTTGCCGGCTGTGCGGAACTGACCCGGCAATGCCCGCGCGCTGCCGCCACTCATGTGCTGCTGGCCGGTCTGTTTGCCCAGTTTGCCAGTTTGCGCGGTGAGGTAGATGCAGCCATGACAGCGGGTCCGCCGGCTTGGGCGGCGCTCTGGCAGCGCGATCATAATCTGCTGAATATTGCTGTTAGTGCCCGCGAAAAGCGCTTTGCACGGGCGTTGCATACCTTGGGGCTGGCGGCTGGTTAGTGGCCTTTGCTGGGTTGTTGAGCGGTCGCGGGCGAACACCTAGGGTCTGGCGCGTATGGCCATTTAATCGGTCACGCGGCGCATGCTAGGGTGCAACTTCAAATAACACTTGAGGCTGTCTTATGCCCGCTGCTTTGTTTCGTCGCCTGACTCTGGCGGCAACCTTGTGCGCGTCTGCGCTGGCGCAGGCCGAAACCTGGCCAGCTGCCGAATGGGCCACGCACCTAGCCCCGGCCAGCCCGGCAATTGCCGCGCTGGAAGCCTATGCATTTGTGCCGCGTGATGATGACAGCCGCGACGGCGTGCGCACCGATGCGCTGCTGGTGATTCGCGACGGTGAAGTTATCTATGAGCGCTATGCCGGCCCAACCACGGCCAGCACCCCGCACTTAGCCTGGTCGATGAGTAAAAGTTTGCTGGCGGCGACTATGGGCGTGGCCTATGGCGAAGGCCGCTTCAAACTCAGTGACTCCGCCGCCAACTATTACCCGGGGTTAGCCGCGCATCCGCAAATCAAAATTGGCCACTTGTTGAATTGGGCATCCGGTTTGGACAGCCAGGAAAGCTATGAAGTGGCGCCGTTAAAATCCTCAGTGGTGGCCATGCTGTACACCCGTGGCCGCCTCGATATGCCGGCGTTTGCTGCCGACTTTGCGTTGGCCAGTACACCGGGCAGCACGTTTCGCTATTCCAGTGGCGACAGCAATTTATTGTCTGCCGCCCTCAGGGGCATGTTGGCCGATGCGGCCTACGCGAACTATCCGTGGACGGCGCTGTTTGCGCCGCTGGGAATCACCTCGGCCGTGTGGGAAACCGACTTTAGCGGCAATTTTGTTTCCTCCTCCTACGCCTATATGACGGCTCGCGATCTGGCCCGTGTCGGCTTGTTGATGCAGCGTGATGGCCGCTGGGGCGATCGTCAGTTGTTGCCCAAAGCGTGGGTTGAGTTTAATCGCACGCCTTTTGCGGGTTATCAACCGATTGCCGGTGAGGCCGTGCCTGGTGGGCAGTGGTGGTTGAATCAGGCCGTGGCTGGCGCTGCCAAGCCTTGGCCCGACGCCCCGGCCAGCACCTTTGCCGCCCTAGGCCACTGGAGCCAGGCGCTGTATGTGTTGCCGGAACAGAAGTTAGTGATCGTTCGCTATGCCGATGATCGTGATCATGGCTACGCGCACAACACCCTACTAAAACTGGCCATCGCGGCCTTCGCTCCCGAGGTGGTGCAATGAGCGTGGTCAAGCTGATTAAACGTCGTCCCGTGAGCAGCTTATTGTTGCTGCTGGTCGTGCTACTGAGTGCGTGGGCATGGCGCAACTGGACGTACCTGACGGTTTTCCCGGACATCGTTAGCGCCTATACCGCCAAGGAGTATTGCTCCTGCCGCTATGTCACCAATAACCCGGCCGACTACTGCCTTAACTACAGCAAATTGAGTCTGCCGATTAGCGATTTGTTTGATGATGTTGCGCACAAACAGGTAACCGTCAGTGGTCTAGGACGCCAGCACAGTGCAGCTTGGCTGGGGCCGCGCCAGGGTTGCCAGCTCTTGCCCGACGCTTTGCCGCTGCCTGCGCGTTAGTCGTTTAAGTGTTTGACAGCGCCATGCTCGCCACAAGCGTAAACTTTGCAAGTGCGCTGGCCCCCGCTATGGTGTCGGCCAAATTGAATTGAGGGAGACGGCCATGCCGCGCTTTAACATCTGCAGCGTGCTGCTCGCCGCGCTACTTGCCAGCCCCGTGCAAGCCGCATGGCAGTTGGATAAAGAGTCTTCACGGCTGACCTATATCAGCACCAAGATGACCAATATTGCCGAAATAAATCGCTTTCGCAGCCTGAATGGCAGCGTCAGTGATAACGGTAAAGTGCAGCTGCAGGTGATGCTGGACTCAGTCGACAGTGGCATTCCTATGCGCGATGAGCGGCTGCGCAAGCAATTGTTCGAGGTAAACAAGTTTGCTCGGGCAGAGATCAGTGCGCAGCTCGATATCGCCCCGCTGCTGAGGCTAGCCTCGGGCGCCCAGTTGGAATTGCGTTTACCGCTGACGGTGAATTTGCATGGGCATAGCCACAGCTATAACAGTCAACTGCTGGTCACTCGTCTGGATGACCGGCGTTTTCAGGTGGTCACCCTGGCCCCGTTATTACTCAATGCTGAAGACTTCGGCCTGGCCGCTGGCATTGAAGCGTTGCGCAAATTGGCGGCCCTGAAAAGCATTAGTCTCGCGGTGCCGGTGAGTGCGGTGCTGATCTTCACCGCAGGTTAACTGACGCCGATGATTTTTCCTTGGCGCAGCGGTAATCAGTTTGAGTTGCTGGTGGATGGCCCGCAGTTTTTCCCGCGCATGCTCGCCGCCATTGCTAGCGCCGAACAACACGTCGAATTTGAGTTGTACTTGTTGACCAGTGGCGCCTGCAGCAGCTTGCTGGTCGTCACACTGTGTGAGGCCGCGCAGCGTGGCGTAGTGGTACGTTGCCTGTTTGATGATTTTGGCAGCCTCGGCCTACCTACTGCGCAGCGTCGCGAACTGCTGGCTGCCGGGGTAGAACTGCGCTTGTACAACCCACTAAGTTGGCGACGTGGCCTGCGCAATTTGTATCGTGATCACCGCAAATTATTGATGGCCGATGGTCGCGTGGCCTTTGTCGGCGGCACTGGTGCCACCGATCAATTTTGGCAGCCCAGCGACAATAGCCACACTTGGCATGAAGTGATGGTGCAAATTCGCGGCCCGTTGTTGAGCGACTGGCAGCAGTTATTTGAGCGCCAGTGGCAGGCCGCGCTGGCCAGTCGGGCTTGGCGGCCACCCAGCGTCAGTGGCGTGCAGCGTCTGCCTGCTAATCCACTGCGTGGTTCGGGTTATGGTCGGTTGGCTTATGCCGATGGCAGCCAGCATCGGGACATTTTGCAATCTCTGGTGCGCGCGGTGTCCCACAGCCAGCAGTGTATTTGGCTGGCCACCCCGTATTTTTTACCCACTTGGAAAATTCGCCGGGCGTTACGTAAGGCGGCGTTACGCGGCGTGGATGTGCGCTTATTGTTAACCGCGCGCAATACCGATGCGCCGCCGGTGCGCTTTGCCGGCCAGCGTTACTACCCCAAACTGCTTAAGGCTGGGGTGCGTATCTTTGAGTATCAACCGCAGTTTTTGCACCTGAAAATGCTCTTAGTGGATGACTGGGTAAGTGTCGGCTCATGCAACTTTGATCACTGGAATTTGCGCTTTAACCTCGACGCCAACCTCGAAGCCCTCGACCCGCAACTCAGCGCACAGGTGGCCGCCAGCTTTGTCGCCGACTTTGCGCAAAGCGAGGAGATCGACCTTTGGCATTGGCGTGCCACACCTTGGTGGCAACGCCTGCAACAACGTTTGTGGGGCTGGCTCGACCGAGTATTGGTGAACCTGCTCGATCGCCGCCGTTAAAGCCTGCCAGGTTGGTTAACCCAGACTTTTGTCGGGTGTCAGCCGCGCAGCGGCTGAGTATGCTCTGGGCAAATAATTACAAGGATGCACACATGCCTCGCTACTCGTTATTTATCGTGCTGCTGGGCAGCTTATTGGCGGGTTGTTCTACGCTCGGGGCGTTTTTTTCTGCCGCTGACGGGCCGTTGTTTAGCCCTCGCAAGCTTAGCGATGAAAATCATGTGTTGGTCTACCTCTATCGCCCGCAAAGCCAGTGGGCCGACGATGAGTTAGAAGCGCCCGGTCTGTTTGTGAATAACCAGTTAACCGGCGGTTTGCCGAGTAACGGCTATTTGGCCATGGAGTTCGAGGTGGCCAGTTACCAGCTGGAGATGCGCCGCCCGCTAATGGGTAACTACTGGACCCTACTTTCTGAGGGGCCGATGGATTTCACCAAAATCGCCAGTTTTGCCTTGGACGCCGAGGTGGGCGCAACCTACTACCTGCGTTATGACGAGATCAATCCGCCGCCGCACGACGAGCAGTTATCGGCCAGCGGTGACGGCCCGCTGCAACTGGTTTCGGCCAACATCGCCTTGCCTGAGCTGGCGGCCACGCACCGCGTGCAACCTTTTGCGCGGATTGATGCGAATGGCGAGCATGTCCGCGCCCAGCGAGGCTTCTGGCGCTCGATTGGCCGGGCGTTGGATAACATCGGTATTTGATCCAGCTTTTATGGGCTCTGGACGCGTTAGGGGTTGAAAGTAGTTTGCTAGGCCCGTGCGGCTTCAGCTTTGTCATCCTCGCGAACGCGGCAACCCAGTAACGGCGAAACTCAATGCGCACTGGGTTTGCGCCTTCGCGGCAATCACGCTATTCAAGCTACGGTGTATGACTGCGCGAATGCACCCTTGCACTGCGCTCTAAAAGCCGTACCGCATGCTTAGAGCCTAGGGTTTACGTGCTACCAGCACTGCGCGGGTTGGTGCTGGCAGGCCTTCGGCGGTGCGGCTGTGGTCGTTGGGGTCGAGAAAATCGCCGAGCGACTGATAACGCATCCAGTCGGTGGAGCGTTGTTCGGCGGTGCTGGTCACGCTGACATCTACGCAGCGCACATCGACAAAACCGGCACGTCGCAGCCACAACGCTAGGGCGTCTACCGAGGGCAGGAACCAGACATTGCGCATTTGTGCGTAGCGGTCTTCCGGGACCAGTACTTGTTGGCCGTCGCCGTTGACCACCAAAGTTTCTAGCACCAGTTCGCCACCTTTTTTCAGGCAGTCTTTCAGTTCCAGTAAATGGTCGATGGGCGAGCGGCGGTGGTAGAGCACGCCCATGGAAAATACCGTGTCGAAACCTTCCAGCTTGGCCGGCAGTTCTTCCAGCGCCAGCGGCAGGTGCCAGGCTGGCAGGTCCGGCAGATAGCGCTGCATGGCTTGGAACTGGCAGAAGAACAGCCAGTTGGGGTCGATGCCAATCACGCTTTCGGCGCCGGCGCCGAGCATCCGCCATTGGTAATAACCATTGCCGCAACCGACATCCAGCACGCGCTTACCGCGTAAATCTAAGTGCGGGGCGACCCGATCCCACTTCCAGTCGGAGCGCCATTCGGTGTCGACGTGTACGCCAAATACCTCGAACGGCCCCTTGCGCCACGGTGACAGGCCGAACAGCGCGTCACGTACTTGCTGGCGGGTGGCGGCGTCGCAGTCGTTGTCCAGTCGGAAGCTGCCCTGTAAGTCGATCTGGCTCGGCAGCATCACCGGCAGTGCGTCCAAGGCCGCTTGCCAACGGCCGAGATCACCGTGGCCAACGGCCATTTTCGCATCCAGTTGTTGCTGCAGGTCGTCCGCCCAGTTTTCCAGCGGTGAGCCTTTGAGGCGTTGAATCAGGGGAGTGAGATCAATCATGCAAAGCCTGTTTTAGAGGAGGGGCGCGCAACCAACTAGGGCCGGTTAGGGCAGGGCGATCAACGAGGCAAAGTTTAAGCATTGAAACCACACCACCACCTGACTGAAACCGGCCGCCAGCAGGCGTTCACGGTGTTCTTCGAGGCTGTCGGGGAGCATGACTTTTTCCAGCGCGCTGCGTTTCTGGGCGATTTCCAGCTCGCTGTAACCGTTGGCCCGTTTGAAGGCGATATGCAGGTCAGTAAGTAACGCGTGTTCGGCAGGATCATTGAACCGCAGCTTTTCCGAGAGAATCAGCGCGCCGCCCGGCAGCAGCGTTTGCTGGATGCGTTGCAGCAA
>JBBKVZ010000285.1:0-8095 GCA_037968715.1 Pseudomonas sp. | reverse complement strand
CACTGCTGCGCGGCAGCGACCATTCGCTTCGACGCCAGCCCAATAGTCGCCTATGCGCTGGTGGCCCCACCCCTGCACGCACCGCTGCAGTTCGCTAACGTCGCCGCCAGCAGCGTATTGCCCGAGGAGTGCATTGATTTACCCGGCGGTTGCGCACGGGTCGAGGCCCAGGCCTGGCAAGGTGATGGCTGGCTGGAGTGTCAACTTGAACAGCAACCTCAGGGCTACCAACTGCGGGCAGTGTTTCGCTGCTTAGCCTTGGATGCTGACCAAGTGCAGCAGTATCGTTGCACCTGGCAGTTGCAATAAGCGCCAACAAGCACCCGCCACTCCCCAGCCGCGAGCGGCGTACGAGCATTTATAAGCACGCTGCAGGCACGCGTCTTAAATGCGCAAAACCCTACTGCAATGCCCGACTACGCCTGTCAGCCGGCGCTTTGCCACAGCCGCCATAGTCGCCAGCAACGGTTTAAATCGCGCGACCCGGCAGCAAAAAACCTCGCATGCCAGCAAGACCCTTAAACAGCCTCTATGCTCAAGCAAGCCATAACGCAAAGATGGGTGGGCTTAGCTAATGCATCAACTGAGAGCAGCAATGCGCGTCGTGGCGGCCATCGAGCATATCGGGGCCGGGCTACTGATTTTGGACAGTCAACTGAACATCAGCTACTGCAACCAATTCATCCTTGATCACCTCCCGTTACCACCCCAGCAACTGCTAGGTCGGCCACTCATTGAGGTATTCCCTGAGATTGAGACTGCCAATTGGCATGCCATGCTTAAGCACGTCACAGAGACCGGCGAGCCGATTCAGACGGTATGGCGCGATACCCCCTACCTGATTCATCTCAACAGCGCAGCGCATGCCGGCTGTTCTGAGCAGGCGCAGCCCATGCAGCAAGCCACCCTGCTCTACAGCTTCGCAGACCGTCACGCCACGCAGCTTTTCGGTTTGGCCATCTTTGATAACAGCAGCGCTGTTTTGGCTCATGACATGCTGCTCGAAGCACTTAAAAGCTTGAAGCAAAAACATGCCGTCACCGAGACGCTGCACCTGCAACTCAAACAGGCCAATAGCCAACTTATGCAATCAGAAAAAATGGCCGCCATCGGTCAACTAGCCGCCGGCGTTGCCCATGAAATCAACAACCCCATCGGCTTTGTTGCCGCCAATCTAAAGACCCTCGCCGATTACGTTCGGCAACTCCTCAGCCTGGTCGATGACATGAGCGAATGGGGCGGTTTTGAGCTGCAAGCGCTTAAGCAAAAATATGACTACAGCTTGATCCGTGACGACATCAGCGGCCTGCTCCATGACTCCAACGACGGCGTAGAACGAGTCAAAAAAATCATTAACGCACTGCGTAATTACTCCCATATCGACGACGAAACTTTCGCCACAAGCAACCTAATCGACGGCATTGAAAGCACCCTAAATATGCTTAACAACGAGATCAAATACAAAGCTGAAGTCATCAAAGAGTTCACCGCCATACCCAGCCTCGAGTGCATCAGCTCGCAGATCAACCAAGTGATCATGAATTTGCTGGTCAATGCGGCGCAGTCAATTGACGGTTTTGGCAGCATCACCCTGCGCACGCACAGCACCGAGGATGAAGTGTGTTTTGAGGTAGAAGACACCGGCAGCGGCATGAGCGCGGCAATCAGCAGCCGCATCTTTGACCCCTTCTTCACCACCAAAGCGGTGGGCAAGGGCACCGGCCTAGGCTTATCGCTATCATTCAATATCATCGAAAAACATCACGGCCGCATCACCGTTAGCAGCACACCTGGCATAGGTTCCTGCTTCAAAGTGCACCTCCCCATCAGGCAGCCCATAGCGCCCAAACTTGCCTCAGGGAGTCCGACATGAGCGAAGCCACGGTTGCCAGCAAACCGCAGCAAAAAATCCTCCTGGTAGATGACGAGGAGGCCATTCTCAATAGTTTGCGCAGAGTGCTGCGCAACCAGCCCTACGAACTGTTTTTTGCCCAAGGCGGGGAAGAGGCATTAGTACTGCTTGGGCAGCACGCCATCGACGTTGTGGTCTCCGATGCGCGCATGCCAGGAATGGACGGCGCAACCCTGCTCAGCGAAGTGAGCAAGCGCAAGCCCGACTGCATGACCATTCTGCTCACCGGTTACGCGGAAATTGACACCATCGTCAAAGCCATTAACGAGGGGCAAATTTACCGCTACATCAGCAAGCCCTGGAATGATGAAGAGCTGCTCATGACCCTGCGTCAAGCGCTGGCCATGCAGCACGCCGAGCGCGAACGCCGGCGTTTGGTGGTGCTCACCCGGCGGCAGAACGACAGCCTACGCGTACTGAATGAAACCCTCGAAACACGCGTTAAAGACCGCACCGCAGAGCTGCAACAAACCGCCGACATGCTCGATCTGGCCTATGAAGAGTTGCAGCGCAGCTATGTGATCAGCACCGAAGTTTTCTCCATGCTGATCAACCAGCGCTTACCCCGCGACAAGCAAACCAATCAGCAGATCATTGCGTTGGTCCGCGCTTTTTGCAGCAATCAACATATTGATGACCACCGCAGCCGCGATATCGCCATGGCGGCGGCGCTGTACAACATTGGCAAACTCAGTTGGGGCGACGAGTTAATCGGCTCGCCGTCCGACTTGCTATACAGCAGCGATCGCGACATCTACCGCAAGTACCCGGCGCAAAGTGAGTCCCTGCTCATGGCGCTAGAGCCCTTACGGGATGCCGCAACTTTAATTCGCCACCACCAAGAGCACTGGGACGGCGGCGGTTATCCGAACCGTCTCAAAGAGCAACAAATTCCCTACGGATCACGGCTACTGAAACTGGCCGTCGACTTTGTCGAGTTGCAGTGCGGTCTGATCTTAGAGCGCAAGATGAATCGCGATGAAGCCTTACTGTTTATTCGCAAATATTCAGGCCGTCTCTACGACCCGGAAATGGTCGAACTATTCATTCAGGTTTGCGCACACCTGTTAACCGACGTGCACATTGCCGACCCTACGGTTAAAGCCCTGGATACCCGACAACTGGAACCGGGAATGGTCCTTGCCCGCAACCTGCAAGCGGAGAATGGCATGCTGTTACTCAACGAAGGGAAAGAGCTCAACCGTCAGTTAATCGACAAATTAATTGCCTTTGAGTCAATTGAGGCGGTGCGCTACACCGTCTTCGTAATACTTCCCGAGCCTCCTCAGCCTTAGTCATTGCGAGACAGCCGATGATCAACATTCAATTAGTTGACGATGACCCCTCAATTCTTTCCGCACTGAAACGAATCGTCCGCGAGGAAGGCTGGACAGTCGATACCTACACCGACCCACAAGAAGCCTTGGAGGCACTCTCGCAAAAAGCTTATGCGGTTATCGTCTCCGATTTACATATGCCGCAACTCGATGGCATTACCTTTTTGCAGTTTTCCAAACAGATGCAACCGCATGCCATGCGCTTGCTGCTCAGTGGCCAGGGCGATCGCGACAGCCTAACCAAAGCCATTAACAACGCCAGTATTTATCGCTTTGTCAGCAAGCCTTGGGAAACCTACGAACTGCTGTCAACGCTACGTTCGGCGGTAGAGCTTTATCAATTGCAAAACGAGCGACGCCAGTTACTCGACGAACTACAACGGCAAAAAAGCATCATCACCCGGCACAAAAATGAGTGGCAACGATTACAAAGAAAACACCCGACGTTGCTTGAAGTTATCCGCGATGAAGACGGCAATATCTTACTCGGCGAAGAATAATCGACCCGCAAAATATGCCTCTCGCCCACCCATCGGCCAAGGTCAATATCATGCACGAAACCCGCGATAACAACCCAACGGACAGTCTTGAAGCTGCGCAAAATACCGGACTACTTTTACTTGATGCGCAGCTAAACATTCGTTTTATCAGTGCTGGCGCAGCCAGCATGTTGCTCACGGACACGGAGCAGGCAAGCAATAAAAATCTCAATGAATTAATTCCAGAACTTAATCTAGAGCTAGCTAAGTCCAGCCTGTGCGACGAACAAAATGACTACAGCCATTACAGCCAATTAATCCGCACAATTAATCCGAGCAACAGCGCACCTTATCAACTTGAACTGCACCGTCTGCCAACCGAAAACCAGCAGAGCATGATTACCGCCTGCCTATATAAAGCCTCAGCAAGCGCAATAGCCGATACCCACCACGCGCACGCCAGCACCTTAAATACAGCACTGGCAACATCACTCGCGGAGCTTGTCGAGGTTAATCAGCAACTGAATATGCGCTTACAGCATTCCAACCGACAGGTATTGCAATCTGAAAAAATGGCCGGCATTGGCCAACTGGCCGCCGGCGTTGCCCATGAAATAAACAATCCACTGGGCTTTGTATTTTCCAACATAAAGACCCTCAGCGATTATATAACTTCACTGTTCAAAATAATTGATACAGCAGCCAGCAACTGCAGCAGTGAAACACTACAAAACACCATGCAAGAGCTTGAGTACGACTATATAAAAAGCGACCTTGGCGAGTTACTAGAAGAGTCTGAAGAGGGCTTGCAGCGGGTTAAAAAAATCATCGTCTCGCTGAAAGATTTTTCGCACATCGATGAAGAGGCCTTCGCCCCAGCAGATTTACATAAATGCATAGAAACTACACTTAGCGTCGCCCAAAACGAAATAAAATATAAAGCTGAAATAATCCGCACATTTGGCGAGGTGCCGTTAGTCGACTGTATTGCCTCGCAAATAAACCAAGTCATTATGAACATCACCGTTAATGCCGCGCATGCCATCGAGGAATTTGGCACTATCAATATTCGAACAGGCACTCAAGACCAGAAAGTTTGGATCGAAATCGAAGACAATGGCCAAGGCATACCCGAGCACGTTATAAGCCGGATTTTCGAGCCTTTTTACACCACCAAACCTATCGGCAAGGGCACCGGGCTAGGCTTGTCTTTGTCGCAAACGATAATCGAGAAGCACAACGGTCTACTCGAAGTAGAAAGCACACCGGGCAACGGAACAAAGTTCAAAATATGGCTACCGATAAAACAACTATAATAACTCACTGGCCATAAAAGTACGCAGGCGTTAAATGAAGCAGTTAATTTATGAAAACTTGAAATACCCACAATTGCTTCTGCGTAGCACAGCCATTGCATGTCTGAGCATTTTCTTAATTGCATTATTTGATTACAGCATTGGCCTTGGTAACGAAAAGCACAGCATCAGCATACCATTACAAGTCGGCTTTGCCGCGGCCCTGCTGGCCGCCGCTTGCCTGCGCATGAAACAGCGGTTAATTATGCTGCCGCTTGCGCTGCTGCTGCTATTCATCACACATATAGTCAACCAACAAGACCTCGGCTTCCTCGACATAGCCGTGACTGCCTTATTAGCGATAAGCTTTATATTTAACGACACACAATCAAAAAATATACAAAAAATAAAAATCTTGCTATCCACAAGCTTAATTGCTGCGGGCATCTATTTTATTGCCACTCAGTTGATTGACCGGCAAATACTCTCATCTGAGATTTTAAAGGCTGCTCAAGGCAAACCTCGATTTGCCGGCATGTTTATTTTTGCCGGAATCATCTGCCTGTTGCATATTATCGGCAGCAAGTTCGAACATATCAAATTACGCCCAAGTCTAGCTGACGCTTTTAGCTTGGTCGGCCCCCTTCTCGTTTATGGTCTACTGGCAATCAACAGCAACGACGCACGTCAGCACGCAGAAACACTGGCCACCGCCACACAGCAAGAAATCCAAACGTTGATTGAAACAAGAAAAATACAAGCGCTGGGCATTTCGGCCTTATGGTCGGAAAAAGACATGAATAGCGCAGAAAACCAACATACACACGTTAACGGTTTTTTCGCCCTAATCCCAGAACTCAAGGCAGTCTATATACTCAACGAAGACGGCGACGAAGCTATCAGTTTCAACACCAACAATAATGAGCGAGCGCAATTTTTTGCCGCAGCAATATCCGCTTTCAACACCAGAAAAGCCACAAGCAAATTAACCAGTCCACGCACGGCCGAATTCATCATCAGTGCATCGGACAACAACAGCAGAACCACAGCGGCAATTATTCACCTGCCCGAATACAAGCAGTACTTAGTCGCTATTTATCAACTTAAGTCGTGGCAAAATACCTTAAAAAATACCAGCAATGATGATATTAAAATAAGCGTAATATCCAGCAAGGTCGCCCATCCAGCAGACCCATACGAGTTAACACTGGCCACTGAAAGTATTGCCCTGGACGATGGTTCTGCATTAATCATCAACGCCAGCGCCAACGGCACGGGGAAAATCCCGGCAATCGCCATACTCTTGTTGATCAGCAGCATTATTATGGCGGCCTTTGCTCGACTGGGTACTGCACTGTATCAACAAGAAAAGGCCAACGCCCAGCAACTGCAAATAAAACAGCAAGAACTGCTCAATAGCCTTAAAGAAGGCGAGCAACTTAGAGCCAATGCTGCAACCAGTGATAAATTATACAAGTCACTATTCAATGAAAGCCCCGATATAATATTACTCAGCGACAACACCGGCAAAATCCTTGACGCCAACGCCTCCGCCGTAGAGCTATTCAAATACCCTCACGCCCGCCTAACCGGCTTCACAATTAGCTCTTTATTACTTACGCCAAGCAATAACAATAGCCACTCGAGCAACCTACCCAACGTAAAAATCAATAATTTTCAAATTCCCTGCTTTGACAGCAACAAACAAAGATTAGACCTTAATATCTCGCACTTCCCCATCGAAATTAATGGCGCACAATTTGGCTCTTTTACCGTAGCTCGAGACTTTTCGAAATTTCGCGAGGCACAACACGATTCCTTATTACGATTACGCGCACTGGATGCCTGCTCTAATGGCATCGTTATTTCTGACGCCCGACAGTCACATCAACCGATTGTTTATGTTAACTCGGCATTTGAACGAATTACCGGTTATCGCTCCAATGAAGTTATTGGCCGTAACTGTCGCTTTCTTAGCCGCGCCATACCGCAAACCAAGGAGCGTGAAATACTGCGCAACGCCATCCTCCATGGAACAGGCGCGAAGGTAGTCATTCAAAATGCGCGCAAAGACGGTACGTTGTTCTGGAACGACTTAAAGATTGAGCCTGTTTATGACGATGAACACACACTTAGCCACTTTGTCGGCGTACAGACAGATGTGACTGAACAACGCCAATATATTTCTGACTTATCCTTTTACGCCACCCACGATCGACTCACCGCACTGCCTAACCGCGCATTACTTGAAGATCGCCTGGAACATAGTTACGCCACAGCCAAGCGTTATAACCAGTTGATGGCGGTGGTATTTATTGACCTTGATGACTTTAAGCCAATCAATGATACGTTTGGTCATGCGATTGGTGATGAGGTATTAAAAGAAGTTTCCGAGCGACTGCGCTGCCAGTCGCGCAACTCCGATACATTGGCGCGTTTAGGCGGCGATGAATACATACTGTTACTTTCCGAAATTCACAGCGAATTGCAAGTGGTGAGTATCGCTGAGCGGATTATCGAGTGCATTGACAATGTCTTTCTTATTAATGATTTAGAGCTGCACATAACCTGCAGCGTGGGTATCAGCCTGTACACAGCCGATATCGAGAGTTCGCAAATTCTTTTGCAACAAGCCGACATGGCCATGTATCGCGCCAAACAAAACGGCCGCAACACCTATAGCATTTACACTTCTGACCTTGATGTTGCAGCAACCGACAGCATGCGCCTGAGGAATGATTTAAGAACAGCAATAGAACACGAACAACTAACCATCCATTATCAACCGCAAATTGATGGACGCACCGGCCGAGTGTCCGGTATCGAAGCCTTGCTGCGCTGGAACCACCCCTTGCGCGGGATGATCTCACCGGTCGAATTTATTCCCTTAGCCGAAGCCAATGGCCAAATTGTGCCTATAGGCCAGTGGGTGCTTGAGCACGCGTGCGCCTTTGCCCGCGAGCTTATCGATAGCAAACTCTGCGACTGCCCGATGTCTATAAATGTTTCGCCTATCCAGATGCAACGCCAACCTTTCGATCAAGTGGTCATCGCCACCCTCGAGAACGTCGG